>JAQZDD010000013.1 GCA_028751055.1 Euryarchaeota archaeon Ods04
CAAGGACCTGTGTGAACCGGGCAAGTGCAACATCATAGAGTTCCCGACGGGAGCGGGCGAACTCGAAAGGAACCTGATTCTCTGGTACTTCACGAAGCAGATTCTGGAGTCGCGCAAGGACGCAATGCGTATACGGCGTGGGAGAGGAGCCGCCGACTCGGAGGTCGACAGAAGCCTGATAGAGGTGCCTGTCACGATATTCATCGAGGAGGCTCACAACTTCGCGCCTGTCGAAAGGGAGCTGAAGACACGGGACATACTACAGGAGATAGCGCGCGAGGGACGTAAGTTCGGTGTCGGTCTCTGTATCGTCTCACAGCGTCCTTCGCGTCTCGACGAGGACGTTCTTTCGCAGTGTAACTCGTCGATAATCATGAAGGTGCGTAACGGCGTCGACCAAGAGACGATAGAGCGTAGCGTTGAGGCGGCGGGCGAAGACCTGCTACGCGACCTGCCCGGTCTGACGACAGGGCAGGCTGTTTTAGCGGGCGACTTCATCAACACGCCCGTGCTCACGAAGATACGTACACGTGAGACACAGCACGGCGGCATGACGCCCGAGGTCGCAAAGGAGAGCATAGCGGCTTACGAGGAGTCGCAGAGACGGAAGATGGAACGGCGCGAGCAGGCGAAGAAGAAGGCGCGCGAGGCGCGCGGCGAAAGTCCGAGTCAGGACTGAACGTTCTAGACCGACGCAGGAACGGGTTCTTCTTCGACGGTTCCGCCCGAGTGTCTCGTCACGTATCCTGCTATCCGGTTACGTACAGTCTTCGACTCGACGTTCGTTAGCTGGCTTACGGCTTCTTTGTTCGCCTCGAAGTCGGAGTCGAATGCTTCGGGGTACCTCTGCATGAGTTCGCGTCCTATGTTCTTGATGTACGCGGGCTTTATCGGCATATCCTGAGGTTGAGACCGACGACAATAAAACGTTGCGTTGTTGTTCGAACGCACGCTCACACGAAGGCGTACAGGTTCCTGTCGACGCTACCCACGTAGAGACGACCTTCGATTATCGCCGGCGACGAGACGACTGAACGTCCCGTCTCGTAGCTCCAGAGTTCGTCGCCTTCTAAGTCGAGCGCGTATACGTTTCCGTCACGGCTTCCGAAGGCGACGTATCCGTCTCCTACTGCGGGCGAACTACGGACGCTGTCGCCCGTCTCGAACGTCCAGACGGGTTCGCCGTCGGTCGTCAGCGCGTGGAACGTACCTGACTCGTCGCCGAAGTAGACCGTGTCTTCTGTGAGCGAGGGCGAGGAGCGCACACCCGCACCCGCGTCGTAGCTCCAGAGAACCTCGTCCTCGTCGGCGTCGAGTGCGCGTACTACTCCCGCGGTGTCACCGTAGACGACGCGTCTGTCACGGACAGCGGGCGACGCCCTGATACTCGCCGTCTCCCTGTGGAACCAGTTCTGGTCGCCCGTCTCGGCGTCGACGGAGTAGACGAAGCCGTCGTGTCTCGGTACGTAGACGTTTCCGTACGCGACTGCTGGCGCGGATTCGATGTACTCGCCCGTGCGGAACGTCCACTCCGTCGTGCCGTCGAGCCGCACAGCCTGTAGTGACCTCCTGTCTCCCGTCGCGCCGCCGCCGAATCTGTCCTCGCCGAAGACGACGAGGTCGCGCAGTTCTATCTCCGCCAGCTTGGGTGACGCGCGTACGGGACCTTCCCCGCTGAACCGCCAGTCTTCGTCGCCGTCGAGGCTCACGGCGTAGAGGTTGTTGTCGTCGCTTCCCACGAAGACGCGTTCGTCCGCGACCAGAGGCGAAGACTGCACGCTGCTTCCTGTCCCGAACGTCCAGTCCGCCTCACCTTCGACGGCGTCGACGGCGTGCAGGCTGTTGTCGTTGCTTCCGACGTAGACAGTTCCGTCGACTACGACGGGCGACGAGTTTATCGGTCCTTCCGTGCCGTAACTCCAGTCGAGTTCCCCCTCGGGCGGTTCGGCGTCGGGAGCGTACCCCGTGTTCGCAGGGTCGCCGGCGTAGGTAGCCCATGGTTCGTGCACGAGCACCGTCTCCAACGGCTCTTCGTCGTCGTCCGGCTCCTCGTCTGTTTCTCCGTCGTCGACACCGTTCGGTGCCGTGTCGTCGTCCGGCTCCTCGGGTTCGTCGTTCCCTCCTATGCATCCTGCCGCTGTGACCGCCATTCCCGCACCAGCCAGACGCAGAATCCTCCTTCTTGTCGTTGACATGGAACGGGTTACAGCCGGACTAATCATAACTCTTGGGGCGTATCCAAGCTATAATTACGCCCGAAGACGACGTGGTACCATACCATGACACAGGCACGGGAGGTCGCCGGAACGTTCTCGTTGACTCGTGAGGATAAGCTGAGCCAGCCGCAGGCTGTCGCTGTCATCGAAGAAAACACCGTCATAGTCGAGACGCTCCCCACGCCGTACAGATACTACGTCGTCCCGCTCGTGACGGGGTTCGCGGGCATATCGATATCCACGACAGTAGGTACAGCGGTGGGTTCGGAGAGCATCGTCTGGAACATCGTCGGCGTCGTAGGCGGCGTCTTCGCCGGAATGATAGCGGCTCTGATGCTACAGGACTGGAAACAGGACAAGATGAAGGACGCTATCGCCGAGGGAAAACGCGAAGTATCGAACGACATGGTTGTGAAGAAGGGCAAGATAAGCCGTATGGATATCGAGGAGGAGGGAGGAATCCACCGTAAGACGCTCCATGTCGTTACGCCGAGGTACGACTTCGAACTGGAGGGCGACGCCGACGAAGTCGACCGTGTCTACGCCGCGCTTACCTGACGTGCCACGGTCGATGAAGGCGCGCGACTGTACGTTCGTCCCGTTCTACCTGTGGCGGTCTCCCGCGTGTCGGAAGGCTAAGAAGTCACGGACGAGCGACGCGGCGACGAACTCGGCTTCGCCCGCGCCGTAAGCAGGACACGCTTCGACCACGTCGAATCCGACGGCGTCTGGTGCGAGAGCGCGGACGGCTTCACGGAGTTCGTCGGGCGACACACCGTAAGGAACCGGCGTGCCGACACCCGGCGCGTACCCGGGGTCAAGAACGTCCAAGTCGACGGAGACGTAGGGCGCGCCGTCCACCTCGTCGGCTACCACGGAGGCGTCGAACTCGTCGAAGTCCAAGACGGTCACGGCGTCCGACTCGTCGGCGTACTCCCATTCGTCGTACGAACCCTCGCGCGCGCCGACGACGTAGACTTTCCTGCCGTCCTCCGCGGCGCGACGTGCCACACACGCGTGCGAGAAAGCAGAGCCTTCGAACTCGTCCTTGAGGTCAAGGTGTGCGTCGAAGACGACGACTGCCGAGGCGTCCGTGCCGCGGAAGCCCGCGAGCGAGACGGTGTGCTCCCCGCCGAGTATCACGGGAAGCTTTCCGTCGTCGGCGATATCCCGTACCGTTTCGGTGGCGAACTCAACTGTTCCGCGCACGTCGTTCCACGTGTCCTCGTCGCCTTGGTCGTGCACGTCGAGTTCACGTATGTCGGTTTCGGCGTCGCGTACGTACGTCTCGAACGAGAAAGATGCTTCCCGTATACGTGAAGGAGCGAACCGTGTTCCCTTTCTGAACGAGGCTGTCGCGTCAAGTGGGAAGCCCAAGACGACGGCTTCCGAGTCTTCGTATCCGGCGTCCGCGCCGGCGAAATCCATTCTCAGTCCTCTACGACGCGTCTCTGTCCCATGCCCTCCAGAAACGTGAGGGTGTCGTCGGCTTCCACTTCCATCTCCTCGGGAATCTTCATGTCGAACGTCTCGTACGTGTCGAGGTCCATGACCTGAACGATAGTGTCGCTCGTCTTAGATACTACCTGTCCCTGTTTGCGTTCTATGATGGGTACCTGAATCTTCGCGTCGACAGGAAGCGAGAACGTCCTACGCTGGTCGTCGAACACGCCCTTTCCTTCGACGCGCGCCTTCGCACTCCCGTGCTTACCGGGCTTCGATGTCGAGTAGCCCTTGATTACGCAAGGCTCCTCGTCTATCATCACGTAGTTGCCTTCCTGTAGGTCACGCACCTGCTTCTGTTCTACTGCCATTCTTGTTCTTCTTTGTACCCTTGCGCGACATAAACCTGTCCAATTTCCGGACGTGTCGGACGGGTTTGCGGCTTGTTCACGGTGTAAAGTCGGTTTCCGGCGTCCGTATGCTCCCTGTCTGCGAAAAGCTTTTTTTGTGCCCTAACTAAATGGAAACGAATGACTCTCGAAGAAACAGTCGGTGAAATGGTCAAAGGTGTCAGCGTGGGCTTGGTCTTCTCGAAGGGGAGGGACATCACCGAGGCGTTCTTTCCCGAGGGCATAGAGACGGTAACCGTGTCGGAGGAAGGCGGTGACGTGAATCTGCCTCTTACCTTCGACAAGTACGAAGACCGTATCCGGTACGGCGTCGAAGGCGCGCTCGAAGGCGGCTTCGTCGAGGAAGGCGACATCGTGCTCTGTGTCGACGCTATCTTCGGCACGGAGGCGGACACTGTTTCGCGGTTCAAGGTTACTGAGTCGATACGTACGGGACTTTACAGCCTGTTCATGGACTCGCGTGCCGACCCCGGCGTGATACGAGACGTCGTAGAGCTTGCGATAGAGCTTGGTCAGAAAGGACAGAAAGGCAAGCCGATAGGCGCTCTGTTCGTGATAGGCGACGCAGGCAACGTCATGGACAAGTCGCGCGAACTCTCGTACAACCCGTTCGAGAAGTCTCATGTGCACGTCGGCGACCCTATCGTCGACGTGATGCTCAAGGAGTTCTCACGTCTCGACGGCGCGTTTGTGATAAGCGACAGAGGCAAGATAGTGAGCGCGTACAGATATCTCGAAGCCGAAGGCGAGGGCATCGACATACCGCGCGGTCTCGGCACGAGGCACATGGCGGCGGCAGCGATAACGCGCGACACGAACGCCGTCAGCGTCGTTCTGAGCGAAAGCGACAGGATGGTACGCGTCTTCAAAGGCGGCGAACTCGTCCTTGAACTCGACCCGGAGGAGTACTAAGATGGTGGTTATGAACGTGCAGACGGTCTTCGAACGTGTAGGGATAGAGCCGGGCGACCTGACAGTCGCCTTGTTCGTGCTAATCGCCGGCTTGGTGCTCGGATACCTCCTGCGAACCCTCCTCATCAGGGGTGGAAAACGAACAGGTGTAGACGACTTTGTCGAAGGTACGACGTTCGAACGCGTCGCCGACTCGTTCGGCACAAGCACGGTCGGTATCGTTGCGACGACCGTCGAATGGATAGTCTATCTCGCCTCTATCGTCATCGCGCTCGAAATACTGGAGTTCGAGGTTCTCGACCAAGCCATACTCGTGAGTCTGACGGGCTACGTCCCGAACGTTGTCGCGGCGTTCTTCATACTAATCTTCGGCGCGATACTCGGCGACAAGGCGGCTCTGCTGGTCTCGGAGCGTCTCGAAGGCATAAAAATATCTGACGTGAAGGTTCTGCCGGTCGTCGTCAGGTACTCCATAATCTTCATCGCCGTCCTGATGGCACTCAGCCAGCTAGGCGTCTCGACGCTCGCCCTCCACATACTTCTCACAGCCTACCTGCTCGCAGCCATCGTCTTCGCGGTCGTCGCACTCCGTGCCTTCCTGCCGAGCATAGTCAGCGGACTCTACATACTCTCGACACACCAGTACGGCATCGGTGACAAGATACGTGTCGGAGAAGTCGAGGGCGTGGTTCAGGAGGTCGACCTCCTCACGACACGTATAGACGACGGCGACCGCGAACATATCGTGCCCAACAGCGAGATGTTCGAGGAAGGCGTCTCGAAGAAGCTGTGAGAATCCGTCAGATACGACGTTCCAGCCGGTGACAGGCACCGTTGGGATAAAGTAGTAAGAGAACCAAGACCACCCATGCTACGCGCGCGAATAAAGGGGGTTGGAACCGCGGGCAACGACGCGCACGCCGTCGTCGTCGAAGCAGGGGGACGTTACCTGCCGGTGATGATAACCGGCGACCAAGCACGTTCGATACAGATAGGTATCTCGGGGGAGAGCTTTGAGCGTCCTCTGACGCACGACCTACTTCTGACGACGATAAACGAGATGGGGGGCGCGCTCGACCGTATCGTGGTAGACGACCTGATGAACGGGACGTTCTATGCCAAGGTACATGTTGAGAGGTACGACAAGGGCGAACGCGAGGAGTTCGTGATAGACGCACGACCGAGCGACGCTATCGCTCTGTCGGTTCGGACGGAGGCTCCGATAGAGGTGTCCGAGGAAGTCATGGATGAGGCGGGTAGAACCGAGGACGAGATAGAGTTTCGGGATATCTGAGTCCCCCCACCTTTTTACTTCGTCGGGTTCGCTTCGCTCACCCGACTCGCAAAAAGCTGGACCAAAAACACCCCGCTCGCTCCTTCGTCGCTCGCGGTTACGTCCAAAATTTGAGATACTCCTCCATCGATTCACGCTCTTTTCGTCCTCTCGAACAGGCGAACAGGACGGGGTTCCTCCAAGGATTTTCGTACTAATGCTTATACACTCGGAGGTATTACGTACCCTTGGAACCCAATGAGTCGGAGCATCAAACGGAAAGAAACGTCAGACGGCGTAACCGTAATCGACGAAAAAACGGGAGAGGAAGCCACCGGTGAAACTTACGTCGAGGCTCTCGAAGAGCTTACGGAGCATCTCAGCAGTTTGGCTGTCCTCAACACGCTCTTCGACGACGTGCAGGAGAGGTTTGAGGAGACCGGGACCACGGAGGAGGATGTCGAAGAGGCTATAGAATGGGCGAGGAGTCAGTAGTCTACGACACGAACACGGTGGTCTCGGCTTTGGGATTCGGCGGGACGCCTCGGAGGGCACTGTTGTTGGGGTTCACATGGGAATGGGATATGTACTACTCCGAGGAGATTCTGTCGGAGGTCGAGAGGGTTATGAAGTACGACGGAATACCTATCAAGGAAGACGAAGCGAGCCTCTTTCTGAATATTATGAGGGAAGAAGGCGTCGAAGTCAAACCGGAAGCGTCGGTGACCGCTTCAGATGACCCGGACGACGACAAGTTCTTGGAGTGTGCCGTGGAAGCCGGTGCCGATTATCTGGTCTCCGGGGACGAGGACTTGCTCGAACTCGACGAGTTCAGAGATGTTAATATAGTCGACTCCGGAGGGTTTCTGTCTCAGGTAGGGTAGAAAACTCAGAGTGCGAAAAAGCGTCGGACTCCAACCGCGTGCCGTCGCCGTGAACCTTGATTACCCGATATACCGCAGGTCGTCGTCGCTCGGGAAGCTTCCGATGTCCATCTCTGTGTTCATCTCCTCCAGACGTTTGACAACCTCCTCCATCTCCTCGGCGCGCTCCTCAAGCTTCGCCATGTCGACCTCGAAGTCGAGAACGTTCGTCAGAACCTCAAGGACAGCCTGCGCGCTCTTGGGGTCGACGAGATAGCCGCTCGTCTCGCCCATGAGGCAGACGCCGTCGACGCCGCGGAGTTCGCCCATGCCAAGAAGAAGACCTGAGACGCCTACGATGCCGCCTTCGGGTTCGCCCTCGCCGAACTCGACGCCGTGCTCCGCGATTTCGTCGACGAGCGACTCGTCGTTCGCCGCGCCGACGACGTTGTACTCCTCAACGAGTTCTCCGGTTGCGACGCCGCCGAGTGCGTAGACACGTTCGACTCCGACCTCCTCCGCGGTGTCTAAGAGCTTCTCGGTTATCTTGTAGTGTCCGTCGAGCGTCTGTGACTGGTGGTCGCCCGTCAGGACGAGCATCTCGACGCCGTCGACCTCGCACTCGTAGAGTTCGGCGCAGACGAGTTCGGTCGTCCCGTCTTCGTCGACGGCGCACTGTGGCGGAAAGTGGTGGCTGTAGATACGCTGAACGACGCGCGACTCGAACTCCTCCAGCAGGTGCTCGGCGACCAGCTTTCCGACGTGTCCCACGCCCGGAAGCCCTTCGACCATCACGGGGTTTTCTGCTTCTATCTCGTTTACCTCGACGACCTCTATCTCATCCATTTAGCGCGCCTCCTGTACTCCCCGTAGGTATCGTCGGGGGAAAACCTTGGTGGTGCGGTGTTACGTGTCTCCTCGCCGCAGTCGGGACAGGTATCACAAAGACTGTAGACTGTTCCGTGTTCGTCGGAACGGCATACGCGTATAAGAGACTTCATCGTATCTCCCTCTCTTCTTCTCCGCTCTGTCTCAGGCTTCCGCCGTGTGCGGCTCGTCGTGGTACTCGCCGCGTCCGCCTAACTCTTCGATACGTTGCTTGGCACGCTGCGCGCTCTCCTCGACGGCGCGCTGTGCGGTCTTGTAGTCGTGCGCCTTCGCCGTGATACGGTACTCGGGCGCGCTGACGTACTCGACCTCTATCTCAGCTTCCCCGTCGGTCTCTTCGAACTCCAGAACGTCCTCTATCTCGCCGAGTGCCTGTATAACGTCGTCGACACCCGACGGCGAAGTCGTCTCCACGTCGACGTAGCCCGTGACCTCAACGTAAGGGACGTTGATGTTGTCGCGCGCGACCTCGGTGAGCGTCTCGGCGAGCTCGCCGCTTATGCCCGCTTCCTCAAAGACAGCCTCGCCGCGTATCGCGCCCTCCTCCAGAGCCTCGTACATCGTGCCGTACTTCGTGATGAGTGACTCGGCAACGTCGCGGTAGGTCTCGTCGTCTTCGAGGGCTATCGAGAGCCAGTTGTCCGCCTTCTGCTCGTTCTTCCACTCCTGTATCTTCTCCTGCCTCTGGTGGTCGTTGACATCTTTGGCAGACAGGTCTATCTGCTGACTCTCCTCGTCTATTTCGAGCACCTTACAGACTACCGTCTGACCCTCGCGTACGTGGTCACGTATGTACTTGACCCAGCCGCTCGCAACCTCGGAGACGTGTATCAGACCTTCCTTGTCCTCGTACTCGACTAAGTCAACGAACGCACCGAAGTCCTCTATCTCCTTGACCTCGCAGACGACGAGTTCGCCGGGTTCGGGCCAGCCGGAGTACTTCATGCTACCGCGCCTCGACCACTTCTGTGACTTCGGCGTGTACGTCGCCCTTCCCGCCCGTCGGCGTCACGAGCGTCGCGCCGCATACCGCGCACGCTATCTCCGTCGCGGCGCGCTCAAAGACCACCTGCTCGTTCTCGCAGTCGTCGCACTTGACGCGGAGGATTCTGCTCGCCATCTTACTCCTCCAGTTCTAGCTTCCCGGCTCTCCATCCCTTGCGTACGTGCGCCTTTCCGCACTCGGCACACCGGTAACGGAGGTTGGTCTTCTTAGTCGGCTTGTTTCCTCCGGGCACCTTCGAGAACTTACCGTCGTTACCGATTCCGGAGTTGCGCTTCCTCTGACGGTCTATCCACTTCATTCCTGTCTCGCGTCCGCGCTGTACGCGCTCCACCTCGTGCTCGTGGTGGGAGTTGCAGTGGGGGCAGTGCGTGTTGAAACGTCTCGGCATCTTCATGGTACCGGTAGTATCCCGTCTGCCCGTATCATAGTTTCGGTTGTGAGTCACGCGCGACGGGTCACGCGTGACCTCAGTCGGTGTTCCAGACGTAGCCGTCCTCCGTTTCGCGCAGCACTCCGTCTTCGCGCCACCTCTCGACCACGGCGTCGAGTCCATCACGCACCGTTGGATACTCGGGTTCCCAGCCGAACGCTTCACCGAAACGGTCGTTCGTCGTGGGCATCGGACGCGTGATAAGACGCAGGACGTTGTCGCCGACTGCGAAACGAGCGAGCCACGCAGGTACGCGTCGAGGTGAAGGCGCGTCGAGCCTTTCGCCGAACTCGTTCACGAAGGTCGCCCACGTCACGGGTTCGTCGTCGACGACGTGGAACGTGCCCGTCGGTTCGCCCTCGACGGCGTCTGCGAAAGCGCGCCCTGCGTCGTCGGCGTGTACGAACGACAGCGTCGCGTCCTTCCTTCCTAAGAGACCTCTGCCGACGACGGGAAGGTCGCGGCTCAGAAGGTCTTCGGCGAAAGAACGCGTGTGCGCGGCGTCGTGCGCGTAGAAGTTGCCGCCGCGTAGGACGACGGCGTCGAAGCCGCCTTCGTCGGCGGCGTCTTCGACAGTCTTCTCGGCTTCGAGTGCCGAACGTGTCGACCTGTCCGGATGCGGCTCTGCGTCCTCGTCGAACTGCCCGCCGTCGGGCTGACGTGCCACCCAGACGATGCTCTGCTGTACGAACCTGTCGGCACCCGCCTCCCCCACCGCGGCGACGAGGTTCTCCGCACCCTCGCGCCGCACACGGTCGTTTAGCTCCCAGTCCTTCTCGTCAGGGTTCGTATCGGTCGGTATCGCCGTCGCGGCGTGCACCACTACGTCGGCGTCCGCTTCGACGGCTGCATCGACGACCGAAGAGCGGTCGAGAACGTCGCCGCGACGCGGTTCGCCACCTCTTTCGCGCACGACCTCGTCGCCCTCGTCGTCGCGTGTCAGCCCCACCACGTCGTGCCCGCGGTCGGCGCATTCGTCGACGACACGGCGTCCGAGTACGCCCGTCGCACCAGCAACGAAGACGTTCATGAGCCGATGCACGTGCCCGGGTATCAAAGAGCCATCGTTGATGGTTCAGACGCGCGACGACGGGCACAGGTCTTCTAAGACGCACTCTCCACAGTCAGGCGAGCGCGCCGAGCAGACTGCGCGTCCGTGTGCTATCAGAAGATGCGACACAGTCCCCCAGTCCTCCTGCGGAACCTTCTCCTGCAGGACGCGCTCTATCGCATCGCGGTTCTCCGTCTCAGCCAGACCGAGACGCTGTGCGAGACGCTGTACGTGCGTGTCAACGGCGATACCTTCGTGTTCGGGCGTCTCGAACGCGTTCGACACGACGACGTTTGCCGTCTTCCGTCCTACACCTTCGACACGTGTCAGGTCTCCCACGTTATCGGGTACCTCGCCGTCGAACTCGTCGACGAGAGTCCGCGCACC
>JAQZDD010000325.1 GCA_028751055.1 Euryarchaeota archaeon Ods04
CGAGGCGAGCAGAGGCAGCATAGGTCCGCTGAGCTACGGCGACAGACGCCGTTACTCGGAAGGAGCGGTCGAACCCGGGGACGAAGTCTACGTACTCGGAAACGCGCGCGAAGAGGACTCGGGATGGGACAGACGAGGACCCGTCATAGATGAGCCTATCGACTCGGGCGACTTCATAATCTCCGACAAGTCGGAGGAACAGCTCGCAAGAGAGGGACAGGTGAAAGGCGTCCTCCTGATGTTTTTCGGCGGTTTCTTTGCTTTCTTAGGAGGTGTATTTACCATCATAGGTCTGATTATGATGGTATAGTCAGGGAGTTCGCGTGTCGTGCGTCTTTCTCTCACAAAAGTTCGCTCACTGCGGCGTATCGCGCGTAAGCGCGATGCAAGCAAGACGTAGTCTTGCGGCGTCTCAAGAACCGGAGGTTCTTGTGTACAGCAAAATCCATCGGATTTTGCGGCGTACGCGAATCATTGATTCGCGTGCTCAGAAGCCATGGGCTTCTGAACGAGCCGGGATTTGAACACGGTCAGTCCGTTCGCAGACGCTCACTTCCTTCCCTGCTCAAATCCCGTTCCTCCTCGTTCGCTCACAAAAGTTCGCTCACTGCGGCGGCCGGGATTTGAACCCGGGTTATGGCCTTGGCAAGGCCATGTGATACCACTACACCACCGCCGCGCGTTGCATTCTTGCCCCGAGTCCAAAATAAGCTTGTCGGTAAGTCAGTCGTATGCTTCTGACCAGTAGTAGATGTCTGTCTTGGGCGTGCCGCAAGAGGGACAGCTGTCGGGCATCTCGTCTAACTTGCCAACCTCACCGCAGTCGGAGCACCTCCAGAGAACGTCCTCTGCTTCGACGACAGACGGGTCGGTGCTTACCAAGTCGCCCGGTTCGACTTCTTCGTAGGTCGAGACCACGATACCGTGCTGGTCAAATCCCCTGACCGTACCGACCGCCTCGCCTTCCTCGTCGTATATCTTACTTCCAATATCTATCTGTGCCATGGGAGAGGTAGGCGTGCGGTGTCTATCAACCCTTGCCACGTTCTCAGCCCGTGAGACTGTCCGCGGAGAGGGACGTAAGCCGTATTCCGCGCGGGCGAGAGCGACGAAACGACGTGATGACTTTCCACGTATCGGAGGTCAGGAACGCCGTCTACTGCGGCAGGCAGGCATACTACGAAGAGCAGCGCGAGGCTTGCCACATACCCTCCGCCGAGACACGTGTACTGCGCGAACTCGCCTACATCTATCCGACGGTCGTCGAGTCGCCCGACGACGCCCTTAGACGCGCGTGTGAGACGGCGGACGTCTCCGTCTCGCTCGACCTCTCGGACGCCGTCGACGCTCTCGCCGAGATACGCGACGGTGAGTCGTCTCTCTGGGAAGCCGTCGCGTACCCTGACCGAGAGGAACGTTACGTCGAGAGCGATAGACTGCGCGGTACTGTCGACAAGCTCTCGTTCGGTGACGAAGACGAACCGCTCGTTTCGCTCGTCAAGACAGGCACGCCTCCTGCGCAGGGCGTCTGGTCGTCGGAACGTGTAGAGGCGGCGGCTGTGCGCGAACTCGCTTCCGTGACATGTGACACCGAGGTGCGTCACGTAGTCGTCGAGTACCCACGCGTCGGCGCGCTCCGAACCGTCGAACTGGGACGCGACGACGAACGCGCGCTCGGACGCGCCGTCGAGACGCTCGAAGAGATTGAGAAAGGAGTCGTGCCGTCGCGCACCGACAACCGCGCGAAGTGCGAAGCCTGCGACTTCAAGCAGGAATGCGGAGTAGAAACGAAGTCCGTCCTGACGCGTCTCAGAGAACGTTTCGGCTGAGCCAGTCACGGACGCTCTCGACCTCCGCGCCTTCGCGCACGACCTCCCACGTCGTCGTGTCTACGACGGTGCTCGGCTTTCCGTCACGGACGCCGTCGTCTATTATGCCGTCGACGCGGTCGGCGAGCCTTCCGAGTTCGTCGGGACGTGTCGCGGGAGGTTCACCCGACATATTCGCGCTCGTGCTCGTGATAGGACCGACGCTGTTGACGAGCGCGAGTGCCTTCTCGTCGTCAGGGACTCGCAC
>JAQZDD010000194.1 GCA_028751055.1 Euryarchaeota archaeon Ods04
ATCGGCTTCGCGGGCGCGCGTCTTTTCTACAACTCGCTCCTACCCGGCATCACGGACGGCGAGACTATCGACCGCGTCTCGACGGCGGGCTACGCTCTCGGCTACATAGGCGGCTCGTTGCTTCTCGTCTTTACGCTCGCCATGGTTCTCAGCCCCTCCACCTTCGGTCTTCCGGACACCGAAACCGCGTCGCGCGTAGGTCTGTTCGTCGCGGCGGTCTGGTGGGCTGTCTTCGCCATACCGCTCTTCATATACGTCCCTGAACCCGAGCGCGAACCCGACGAGTTCCGCGACGAGGTCAAGCAGAACCCTGTCGTCAGCGGATTCAAACGCCTCAAGCGGACGTACGGCGAGGTGCGCACCTTCAGGTACGCCTTCATCTTCCTCGTCGCGTTCTGGTTCTACAACAACGGCATCAACGCCATAATCACGCTCGCCGCGGCGTACGCTTCGGAGATAGGTCTCGACCAGTCGGCGATAATCTTAGCTGTCCTGATAGTGCAGGTCGTCGGCATACCGTGCGCTTTCGCCTTCGGAAGACTCGCCGACGTCTTCTCGACGAAGAACACACTCTTCCTTGGTCTCGGCGTCTACACGCTGATATCAATAATCGCTGTCGGTGTGACGGAGGCATGGCACTTCTACGCGCTTGCTGTCCTCCTTGGAACCGTACAGGGCGGAACGCAGGCACTAAGCCGTTCGATGTTCGGGAGCCTCATACCGAGGCACAAGTCGGCGGAGTTCTTCTCCTTCTTCGCTATCGTCGCGGGCTTTGCGTCGGTCGCAGGTCCTCTGATGTTCGGCGTAGTCGGGCAGATTACGGGTTCAGTGCGTCTGGCGATACTCTCGCTCGCCGTCTTCTTCGTCGTAGGCACCGTAATCCTGATGAAGGTAGACGTGGACGAAGGACGTACCGTAGCGAGGAAGAGCACGCCGTCGTCGATAGACGGAACGAGGCTGACGAGGCACGGGACGGATGACTGAAACCGGGGGCAAGCAAGGCAGAACACGCGCAAACGTGATACTATGACAGAAAAAGAGACACAGAACGAAAAGGAGCGGATGAAGAACGACCTCCGTCTGATGAGCTACAACGTCCTTTACACGGGCGTCGCAGAAGGTCTGTATCCCGAAATCGACACCGAACCGTACGCGTGGGAGGAGAGGCGCGACTCGGTAGCCGAGACGATAAAGAGACAGGGACCTGATGTCGTCGCGTTTCAGGAGGTCTGGATGAGCCAGTTCGACGACTTAGACGAACGCCTGCCGGGGTACGCGTGGGCGTCGCGCGACCACGGTATGCGCCACACGCCGATTGCGTACAGGAGCGACAGGTTCGAGGTCGTCAACAGCGGCACGTTCTGGCTATCCGAGGACGACGCCGCGCCGGGTGAGGCGGGATGGGACGGCGACCACCAGCGTCTCGTTACGCACGCGACGCTACGTGACGAGGAAGGCGACGAAGTAGCCGTCTTCAGCGTCCATCTCGACCACGTCGGCGAGGAGGCGCGACGTGAAGGCGCGCGTCTCGTCCGCGAGAAGGTCACCGAACTCGTCGACGACGGAACGCCCGTCGTAGTAGCAGGCGACTTCAACTGCGGACAGGGTTCGGACGGGTACGAGATGATGGTCGGCGAGAAGGACGGATGGCGCGGACTCGAAGATGCGCGTGAAACCGCGGACGAGGTCGAGGGTCCCCGAATCACTTTCACAGGACTACACGAGGACGACTCGGAGGAGGAGCAGGACCTCGACCAGGTCTTCGTCTCGGGGTTCGGCGTCGCGCGTTACGAGACGCGCGTCCCTGAGGACGAGGAAGATGAGTTCCGCCCTTCGGACCACCGTCCCGTCGTCGTCGACCTGCGTTACTGAACGCGGGGAGACAAAAGCATACGGCGCAACTCGTCGGGTTCGCTCACCGTCGCGTCTGCTTCCGGTATGTCGGTGCCGTAGGCGACGCAACGCATTCCCGCTCCGACCGCCGCCTCGACGCCGTGTGCGGTGTCCTCGACCGCGACCGAACGTCCGGGCGCGACGCCGACCTCCGCAGCAGCCTGTTCGTACGTCGTAGGGTCGGGCTTCGAAGGTCCGTCCACGTCGTCCGCGCTCACGACGATGTCGAAGGAACCGTGTAGGTCGAATCTGTCGAGAACTATCTCAACCCATTCGCGGCGCGAGGCGGAGACGAGACCTACGCGTCTTCCGTCGGCGGAGAGCGACGAGGTCAGTTCGCGGTAGCCGTCCATGAGCCTAGCGTCGGAGTAGACGTAGTCGCCCTTCTCGACGTAGAGCGCGTCGAAGCCCTCTCGGTCGACGGCGAGCGAGACGTTCGGCATAGAGACGAGCGTGTCGTAGGCGTCGTTGACGTTCTGCCCGCGTATAGCTTCGAGTGCCTCTGCGCGCACTTCGGGCGTGTTGTCTTCGACTGCGTTCGGCAGGACGTGTTCGCGTTCGACCTCCGCCCAGACGCCCGCCGTGTCGACGGTCACGCCGTCCATGTCAAAGAAGACGGCTTCGTGGTTCATTACAAGGTGTATGCGACGGAGGACGAAAACGTGTCGGTAGCCGACGGTGTGGCGGACGCTACGGTTAAGACACGTCGACCGCGAAACTCTTATCCGACATGTAGATGTACATGAACATGTCAGAGAGATGTCAGAGTCAGATACGCGCAAGGTCGTCCAGACAGAACTCGAAAGAGGGGAGTACGAAAGCCTTGTCAGAGTCGCCAAGGAAGAGGGCAAGACTCTGAAACAGCTCCTGCGCGAGGCGGCGAACGAGTACACACGTCGCCACGAGGAGATAGACTTCGACGACCCGTTCTTCAAGGACGCGGACGAAACGGTGGAGACGGACGGAGAAAAGAAGACGGCGAAGAAGACTGACGAATACCTATACGGCGATGGCTGACAAGTTCGCACCAGTCTCGTCCGACGGTCCTACGCCCCTCTTTCTGGATACGAGCGGACTGTTTCCTTACTTCGACCCCGACACGGAGGAACACGACGAAGTCACCGGGTTTCTGCAGGGACGTATCGCCGAACTCGGATACCGTCCGCTGTATACGAACCGGTACGTGGTCGACGAACTCGTCACCCTTCTGCTGTATAAGACGGGACGCGACGAGAGGGTAAACGCGTACGACAGAATACTGGAGTCTGATGTCGTCCGACTCCTCGCGGTTGACGACGAAACCTTTGAGAGGACTGGCGAGTCGTTCCGCGATTACGAAGGAAGTGACGCGTCGTTCACCGACCACAGTATCGCGGTACAGGCGGGTGACGAGGACGTGAAACACGTCTTGGCGTACGACGGCGACTTCGAAAGGCTGGGTCTGAAC
>JAQZDD010000371.1 GCA_028751055.1 Euryarchaeota archaeon Ods04
GCGGCGTAGAGCAGAATCTCCATCGAGAGGCTGTCCGCCACGTTCTCGCCGCGCTCGAACGACCTTTCCGCCTTCTGCACAGCCTCCTTGACGTGTAACGGTGAGACGACGTAACGTGCGTCGAAAGCCTGTATAGCGACGTCGTGCTCGCCGCGCAGGGCGGCGAGTTCGCCAAGGAAGTCGTCGGTGTCTTCGACGACTGCTGTGCGTTCGAGGAGGCGCATACACGAGAGAGACGTGCGTGGGCGTTAACGGTTTCGCTCGTTCGGTTCGTGGCTCCATCTTCGCGTCCTTAATCTTGGCTTAAGGCGTTGCTCGTTCTATGTATCAAAGTGTAACAGGACGTAATAGACGGTAACTGACGTGTAATACGGTGTAACTTTCTGTAACTTCGTGAAATATTTCCGAACTCAGTTGGACGTTCATCTGATTATATCCGTGTCGGCGATTATGTACACGTATGGGCGAAGAAACCCGAACAAACACGGAGAAAGCACTGATGATCATAAGCATCGTCGCTGTGTTCGTGCTCGTGACTGCCTTTCTCGGGACGTTCACGCTCGGACTCGGCGACCAAGTTCAGGAGACACCGACAGCACCGCCGGACACCGCGCAACAGACGGACGACGGCTTAGGCGTCGAGTCGGGGAGCCTGTCGGTCGATTCGGACGATGCACAGGAGGACGCGCGCGAACTCAAAGGCGTCTTAGACCGTTTCGGCGGTGTGGTGGAACGTGAAGTCATGGAGGTTCGGACAGGGAGCGTGACACACGAAGTCGAGGTTCTCGTCGACAGGAGCCTTTCGGTCGAGTTCGTCGACTGGGTTCAGGAGAACCACGACGTGAGACGCGCCGACGTGCGTTACGAGACGCCGACCGACGACGCCGGGACAGACGAGGAGGGCGATGAGGGAACGCCGATGTCGTCCGTTGAGGTGACGTTCAACGAGGAGCGCGAGGCGTCGCTCGTCCCCGAAGAGTTCACGGGCGAGGTGCGCGCCGAGGTCGGCGGAAGTCTCGAATCCGTCTCGGGTAACGCAGCCAAGTTAGCGGCTGTGCCGTTCGAGGTCGTCTCGATACTCCTCGCTTTCCTGCGTCTCGTGGCGTACCTCGTGGCTGTCGGCGTGCCGCTCTTCATAGGTTACGTGGCTACACAGAGGCTCTTCGGCTTCGACGTCGCGGACATCTGACGAGCGCGCTCTACCGACAAGCTTTATTCGTCGGTAGACCGGTTGTGTTGTAATGAGCGATAACGACGTTCTACGCGTCTTCGTCTTCTTCTCGGGCGGCGCGAGCGGTCTGCGGTACCTCGCCGACCACGACCCGAACTACGGCGACGCATACGAGGTCGTCGGCGCGTTCACCGACGTTCCCAACGCGCCGGGTGCCGAGTTCGTGCGTGACCGCGGCGTGCCTCTTGAGACGAACGACCTCGAAGCCTTCTACGACGAACGCGGCGCGCCGACGACGGATCTTGATGTACGCGAGGAGTTCGACGCTGAGACGCGCGAGACCGTCGCGCCGTACGAACCCGACGTTGTCCTGCTGTCGGGCTACATGCGTATCCTTACCTCGCCCGTCGTTAGCGAGTACCCTATCGTCAACGTGCATCCCGCCGACCTGCGTATCGAAGACGACGAGGGCAAGCGCGTCTACACGGGATTCGACCCTGTGCGTGACGCCGTCTTAGCCGGCGAGGACGAGACGCGCTCGTCC
>JAQZDD010000003.1 GCA_028751055.1 Euryarchaeota archaeon Ods04
CTGCGGTATGTAGCGGTCCATGACCTTCTCGACGACCGCGGGGTTCTGTCTGAACCCGGGTATCTGCATGCCCGACCGCTGTATCTGCTGTGCGACCGCGTCGGGACCCATGTTGGCGGTCTGAACCCAGAAGACGGCGAATATCGCACCGCCGACGACCAGGAACGTCATGTCAACTCCTAACCGTATGAGCACCTGCCAAGGCTCCTGTGAAGGTCCGACGGGGAGCCACCACATCCAGTCTATCGGACTGTGTATAGGCTGGAGGTAGTACATCAGCCCCGAAGTCGCCTGTCCCGTTGCCTCGTCGTAGGAGCCGTACCACCACGGCGGGTCTTCCATCTGCGAGTAGAGCATCTGACCGAACATCTGTATGTTCGCCTGAACAGCGCGAACGAAGATGAGCGGCAGGACGCTCGCGTAGATGAGCTTCACGGGGTAACGTCCACGCGCACCCTTAACGCGGGAGTGCGACAGCGGTATCTCGACACGTACCGACTCGGCGTAGACGACCATGGCGAAGACCAAGAGCGTCGTGAAGACGAACAGTATCTGCCCTCCGTAAGTCAGGAGGAACCAGAATCCGTCCGCCGTCGTGAGCGCGAATCCGGGGTCAAACTGACCCGAGAATATCTGGTACCACCGGAAGATAAGCCCCGTCGACAGCTCCGCGATGCCAGCGACGCCGCCCTCCGTGCTCCAGTCGAATATTCCGCCTATGAGCTGTTGCGACACAGCAGCTATTATGAACAGCCCTATGCCGCTACCGATACCCCACTTCGAGATTATCTCGTCGAGGTAGAGTATCAGGATGCCGCCCGCTGCGACCTGCGCGAAGACCACGAAAGCCATCATCTCGGCGGGCAGACCCATGTCTCCACGCGGCACCAAGAAGCCGCTAGCCACCATCGGTGCCGCCGTCAGTATCGACATGAGTATGACCAAGGTCTTCTGCGAACCCTGATACAGAGCCTGTCCTCGTGGCTCGTTCGTGTCGAAAGGCAACATGTTGGAGCCGTCGAGCAGCTGCATGACGATGGCACCGGTCACTATCGGACCTATGCCGAGGTGTAGTATCGAGCCTTGCTCGCCGGCGAGAACCGACCGAAACTGTCCGAAAAGGTCTCCCTCAACCCGGACGCCGTATATGGTCACGTTCGTGAGCACGAAGTATATCAGAAGCACACCGAGCGTCCAGTACAGCTTCTTCTTGAAAGGTACGTGCTTCTTAGGTCGCGTGACCGATGGCACCCGGACGATTACGGGTTCGAGTACGTCGATTAATCCCATTCTTTCTATTCCTTTGTAGTCTGTTCCGTCTGTCGTTTCACTCTTGTTGCTCTGCTTCGGTTTCGTCTGTGTCTTCCTCAGATGTCACGACGGCTTCGCCGCCTGCCGCCTCTATCTTCTCGACAGCCGAGTCGGAGAAGTCGTCGGCGTAGACGACGAGCGTGTTACGGACCTGTCCGCTTCCGAGAACCTTGTCGACGCCTAGCGTCTCGGCGTCGACCTCGTATCCGTCGTCGGTCTCCTCGGCTACGCCTTCCTCGACGAGCGTGTCGATACGTCTGTCTATGTCGCCGACGTTCGACACCTCAACGTCTTCGAGAACCTTCTGCGGACGTTTGAACCCACTCTTGCCTATCGGCGGATGGTTGGCGTACTCGTGCTTCTTCCTACCTGCGTCTCCTCTACCTCCGCGGTGACCGGCACCGCGCCTGTTCTTCTGTGTGCCTCCACCGTGGGTTCGTGAACCTCTACCGCGTTTCTTCGAGTCGCGTGACATATCTATCGCATCCTCCTGAGGAGGTCGTCTATTTCGTCTCCGTGGTTTCCTAAAACGCCCCCTTGCTTATAACTGTGTTTGATTCCGTCGTGTCCTTTACGGGGCGGATGTAGACGTAGCGTCGGGTTGACGCCTGCCTCACGGAGCGTAGTCTCGCCAGCGACGACTTCCTCGGCGAGGTGTTCAACCGACTCGAAGCCCTGCTCCTCGGCGAACTCGTCGTCGACCTCTCCGCCTTCGAGCGTCTCGCCGCGCTTCTTCAGGAGCAGCGCGACCGTCTCCGCGTCGGGTTCGCCGTAAGCGACGTAGTCGTTGACCTTCTGCACCATGCCGCGGTACGTGTCATCGTCGGGGACGACGGTGAAGGCGTTGACCTGCCCGAGGTTGAGCATGTCGAGCGTGTCGAGTACCTCACCCGGCTTCTCTGCCTCACCGCGTAGCCTCACGACGCCGTAGCTCGCGCTCATTCTTTCACCTCCACGGTTTCGCCCGTGGATGACGATGAGTCGCGCTCCGCACGACTCGTTCGTGTCGTTTCGTCGTATCTCATTCTTTCACCTCTAAGTTCTCATAGGCGCGCTGTGGTATACGTGCCTCCGCGGTCTCCTTGAGCGCGTTGTACGTCGCCTTTCCGAAGTTGACCGTCGTGCGCGTCTGTCCGCTCGCCTTCGTCCAGACATCCTCTATTCCGGCGAGTTCGAGAACCGCGCTCGCCGTCTCTCCTGCGGCGATTCCGATACCTTTGGGGGCAGGTATAAGCTTCACTTCGACGCTACCCGCCTTGCCCGTGGTTTCGAGGAGAACCGTATGCGGTTCGTCGGCGCGCGACTCCCACGAACCCGTACCGCGCGGAACGCGGATGAGGTTAAGCTTCGCCACGTCTATCGCCTTGCGTATGCCGGCACCCACTTGGTCTTCCTTGGCTTCCGCATAGCCGACGTATCCGTCTCCGTTTCCAACGATGACCGAACAACGGAACTTGACACGGCGTCCCGAGTCGGTCATGCGCTGAACCATGTTTATGTCGAGAACCTCGTCCTCCATACCGGGGAGGAGAGTGTCGACTATCTCGGGTTCCTTGAGAGGAAGACCCGAGTCGAGAGCCTCCTCCATCGACGTTATTTCGCCTTCCTGAACCATCCTACCGAGACGCGTCTTGGGACGCCAGTCGTCGTCGTATCCGTCTCCGTTGCTCATGCTTCAGCCTCCACGTTTTCGAGCACCTCGTCGAAGTGCTCGGGAAGTTCGGACGCGTCTATCTCACGCGCCTCGTACTCGACGCCCTCGGCGATATGCTCCCCGCGTACGCGCTCCCAAGACGGGAGAACCTCCTCTCCATGAGGGATGTCGACGCCTGCGTCGACCGCGCCCGAAAGGACGGCGAAGACACGGTTGGCGGGCGTGACACGGTTGAGACCTATGTCGAGAACCGCCTCCTCGTATCCTTCTTCGACAGCACGCGCACCCGCGAGGTGTCCCGCAAGGTAAGCGGCGGGAAGGTTGCCGGTCGGTGCCTCCCAACCGAACTCCGATAGTTCGCTCGTGTGCGCGCTTGCGACCGTGTGGTCGCCTTCGTCGCGCGCCACGACGACCTGTACCTGTGTATGCTTGTTGGACTTCCGTACGACGAAGCGGGGCTGTCCGCTCTTGAGGAGACGGAGACGCTGACCGTAGTCGGTGCGCCCCTCACGTCTCCGTCGCATCGGAACCTTGTATCTCGATCCTGTTGCCATTGTTTATCCTTGTTCCTCCATTCCTTCGACGTAGTTCCTGAGGTAACGGACGCTTCCGAACTCTCCGCCCTTCGCCTTGTTGTACAGGTCACGGTACTCGGACGCGTCAATCTCGTCTTCCTCCTTCATCCTGCGTAACTCCTTCCTGAGCGCGCGTATTCCGGACTTCCATTCGTCCTTCGAGTCGCTACGCGCTCCCTTCTTGCCCTTGCGGACACCGGGACCTTTCTTGTGACCGTACTTGCGTTTCTCGTCGCGTTCACGCGCACGTCCACGTGAGACGCCTTTCTGACGTTTCTCACGTATGATGCCCTCCTCTATGAGACCACGTACGTCTTCGCGCGTTATCGCTTTCGCTACCTCGTCTTGGTTCTCGGGGTCGAGCCAGACACGGTTCTCGCCGCATCCCATTATGTCGGCGGCGAGCTTCTTCTGGTTTCTCAGGTCTGCCATTACTCTTCCTCCTTGACGTGTGTCGGATTGAGCACGCGTATACCTTCGTCGAGAGCGCGCTCCTCGATACGTTCACGTTTGCGTCCGCCGACGCCACCGCCGATACGTACAGCCTGTGTTTCGGGGTTGACGTCGTCGAGTTCATCGGGGCGGTGCACGAGAATCTCGTCGAAGCCGCTCGGATGCAGACCGCGTGCCTTCGAAGGCGTGCGGTAGCCGACGTTGACCTCCGCGCCCTTGCCCTTGATGTTCTTGCGCCGCTTGCTGTTCTGACCGCGGAGCTTTCTCCACGAGTCGGCTTTGACGCGTTTCTTCTTGTGGTGGTCCTGACGTTTGAACGACGGGTTGTTCTGCGCGGCGCGCTTCTTGAGCGCGTCACGTGTCTCGTCGTCAAGTTCGGGCGTCTTGTCCGAGAGTTCGACAGCCGAGACTACCTCGGCAACCTCTTCCTCGACCTCTTCCTCTTCTTCCTCTACGAACTCCTCCTCAACTTCCTCCTCAACCTCAAGACCGCCCACGTCAGCCTTTATGCGTGCGGCGAGTGCCTTACCGATGCCTTCTGTCTCCGCTATGCGTTCCTGCGACGCGCTCTGCAGGTCTTCGACAGTCTCGAAGCCCGCCTCGCGCAGTGCTTCAGCCTTCGTCTCGCCCACACCGTCTACGTCCGTAAGCTCTTTTTTGTCCGACATCTCAGACCTCCGGCTTCGCTGTTATGTAGATGCCGTCCTGAAAGACACGGACATCCTTGTCGTTCATGTACGTTACCTGTTCTATGTTCGCCGCGGTCTGTCCGACGTGGTCTCTGTCGGGTCCACGTACGACTAACTCCTCCTCGCTCACTTCGACTTCCGTGTCGCCGAGCACCTTCGTCTCGCGCGGGTGCTTCTCGCCGAGGAAGTTGCGTACCTCTACGGTGTCGCCCTTGACCTCGACCTGCATCGGAAAGTGCGAGTAAAGCACCTTCATCTCGTACTCGAAGCCTTCGGTGACTCCGTGTACGGCGTTGTCGACCTGACTCTCGAACGTGCCGAGAGTTGCGAGCGGCTTCCGGCGGTCCGTGTCAGTCTCGATGACGACCTTGTCACCGTCGACTGAGACGGTCACGCCGGGATACGAGAACTTCCTCGTCACCGTACCGTTCGGACCGCTGAACGTCAGCTCTTCGAGGCTCTTCTCAACCTCGACTTCTTCCGGTATCTCGATCTCTTTTCTCATTCTTGTTCACCTCAGTACACGTAGGCGAGGAGCTGCCCGCCTACTCCTTTCTCTCGTGCCTCGTAATGCGTCATGACTCCTTGGCTCGTCGTCACGATGAGCGTACCGAAGTCGCGTCCGGGCAGGTACCTTTTCTCCCATTTCTCGTACTCGTCCTTGGTAGTCGAGTAACGGGGCTTGACGACACCGCAGTCGTTTATCTGCCCCGCCAAGTCGACGTGGAACTCGCCCGCCTTTCCGTTCTCGACGAACTCGAATCGGTCTATGTAGCCCTCGTCGTAGAGGACGCCTAAGACGTTGCCGACGACGTTCGAAGCAGGCTCGACCGTACAGTCGAGCTTGCCGAGCTTGTCGCCGTTCTTTATCGTCGAGAGCGCGTCGGCGAGTGGATCTGTTCTTGTCATTCTTGTCACCTCAGCTGTACTTCTTTGCTCCCATGTCTCGCGCCACCTCGCGGAAGCACTGACGGCACAGGTTTATCTCGTAACGCGTAACCAGACCGTCCTTGCGTCCGCATCTGCGGCATTCGAGCGTGTTGCCCGTCCTCGTCGTCTCCTCGGGTTCTTGTTCCTCGGCTTGTGTCTCGCTCATTCTATCTCCACCTCGAACTCGTTCTTGACGAACGCCGCCGAGTCCTCGGCGTTGAGCCTCTGCTCCTCGGGTATGTCGCGCGGCATCTTGCCGCGACGTTCGACGCGCTTGCCCTTACGTGCGAGCGCGACTGTCACGTCCATCCCGAAGATACCTATGTTGGGGTCGTACTCCATGTCCTCGAAGTCGGTGTGCTCCTCGATACCGAACGAGAAGTTACCGAACTCGTCGAAGGACGAACGCGGCACGGTTCCGACGATGCTCAATGCTTCCGAAAGGAACTCCTCAGCACGGTCGCCGCGTAGCGTGACCATGCATCCGATAGGGTCGCCCTCACGGATACCGAACTCGGGGTTGCTCATCTTCGCGTTCGTGCGCACAGTCTGCTGACCCGTCACTTCCTCGACTATCTCCTCGGCGTTCTGTAGCTCGATTCCGCCCTCGCCGACGTTCATGTGCACCACGACCTTCTCAACGACGGGCTGGCGCATCTCGTGTATCTCTTCGAGTGTCATTCTTCAGCCTCCTCGGTTTCGTCTTCGGTTTCTTCGGCTTCCTTGACAGACTCAGACTCGGCTTCGTCGGCGACAGCCTCGGTGCTGTCGCCCTGCTCCTGCTCTTCCAAGTCGCTGACGCTTTCGCCGATTACGAAGACGTACTCCTCGACGGTTTCGAAAGTCGAGCCGTCGGGGAGTTCAGCTATGACCGTGTTGTCGCCGGAGCCTTCGTTGACGATGTACTCGACGAGTTCGCCGACCTCGCCCGAGTGCTTACCGGCAACGGCTGTGACGGCACTGCCTTCCTCAAACGCGAACCGTTCGAGCACCTCGTTGGTTTCGAGGTCGACTACGACCGAGTCCTTTGTGGAGTAGCCGTCGTCCTCCACTAAGACGTTCGCGCCGTTGTGGAGGTTTAGCTGTACTTCGCCGCCGCTGACGTGCGTGATACCGTCTATCCGCGCGAGCTTGTTGTCCGCCGCGTCCGCCTCGACGGGGACGAGCGAAAGCCGTCCGCCCTCTCCGGGGAAGACACGGTAGTACTCGTCGCGCGACGGGAAAGCAACGATGTCGAACGTTCCGACAGGGAGACGGTGGTCGCTTACCGGTTCACCGTTGACCAGAACGTCGTCGTTGTCGAGCGCGAAACGTAGCTGTTTGGCACTCTCGACGTAGCCGAGAACGTCACGTACAAAGACTACGAGCGGCACGGCGTCGCCGCCGTGTGGACCTGCGTGCGAAGCGACGGTGTAGACCTGGTTCTTACGTTCCACGGGCCAGGCTTCGGGCGCGGAAAGTCTCTTCTGGTGTACCATCAGTCGTCACCTCCTTCTTCGTCTCCGACGTTTTCGAGACGTTCCTCGCGTACGTCGTCCTGCAGGTTGAGTTCGGTGACGCGGAGGTTCGAAGCGTCTACGGGCTTAGGAACCTCCTCGCCGTCGGTCTTCTCAACCGTCACACCCTCTACGTAGACCTTCGTCTTGTCGAGGTCGACACGTAGAACCTCCTCTTCCTCGCCTGCGTCGTCGCCGCGCATTATCTCCACGGTGTCGCCCTCAGAGACACGCACGGAGCGCGTGCCGTACTCCTCGCGGAGTTCGTCGGAGAGCGTGGCACGCACGTACCTGTTCCGCTGATGCAGCGGTGCTTCCTCGCGCGCCTTGCGCTGTTTCCTTGGCTGTTTGCTGTTTCGTGTCATGCTATTATCTTTGCTGTGCTGGCTACGGGTCCGAACCTGTCGGCGACCTCGCGCGCTATCGGACCGCGTATCTCTGTACCGCGCGGCTCTTGGTTGTCGTCGATGATGACCGCCGCGTTGTCCTCGAACATGACGCGTGTTCCGTCGGGACGCCTGTACGGCTTCTTCTGCCGTACGATTACGGCGTCAAGAACCTGCCTGCGCATGTCGGGGTCGCCCTTCTTGACGCTCACGACCACTATGTCGCCGACGCCAGCCTTGGGCTGTCTCCTGCGCGTGCCGCGGTAGTTCTTTACGCTGATTATCTGTAGCTCACGCGCGCCTGTGTTGTCGGCGCATACGAGGCGCGAGCCTTTGCTGAGCGACTTCGTGATGTCTGCCTTCAGAGCCTTCATTCTTCATCCTCCACTATCTCGATGACTACGAAATGCTTCGTCTTGCTCAGCGGTCTACACTCGGCGATACGCACCGTGTCGCCCTCCTCCGCGTTTAGACACGGTGGGTTGTGGGCGGGTGTGCGCGAACGCCGTCTCATGTACCTGTCGTACTTGGGAACCTTGACGTCGTGCTCACGTTCGACGACCACCGTCTTGTCCATGCTGTCGCTCGCTACCTCGCCTTCGAGGACTGTTCCTCGGGGCGAGAGCGTGCCACAGAACGGGCAGTTGTCGTCGTCGCACTCCGTTTCCGGCTCCGGTACGTCGTATCCTATCTGTCGCATCTTAAACACCTCTTGCTCTCTCCGCGGGTCGCGCGTCTATCGCTTCACCCTCGACACGGACGACTGTCGTTTCGTCGTCGGTGTCGCCGGGTATCTCGAACTCGAACGTCGTGTACGGCTTCGGGACTGTCTTTTCGCTGTCGTCGGTTTCGACGACGAGCGTGTGAGTCGTCTCGTCGACGACACGTCCTTCGATGCCCACGAGCGACTCGTCCTCGGAGCCGACTACACGGCACCGGAGACCGACGAGTTCGTGGCGCGTGACGTTCCGCGGAGTTATCATGTTCACTCGTTCTCCTCCTCTTCCCTCTCGCGCTCGGTCTGTATCGTCTTGATACGCGCTATCGTCTTCTTCATCTCCCCGATACGTCCGGGGTTGTCCGGCGCGCCACCTGCTGCCTGTATCGATGTCTGTGTGAGAAGCTGCGACTGGAGATCCTCCAGTTCGTTCTGGATCTCGTCGTCGCTCATCTCACGTATCTCCTCTGCTCTGAGTATCGCCATTTTAGTCACCTCCTGTGTCTATGCCGAACTCGTCGGCGAGTTCCTCGATAAGCTCCTCCGTCTTGAGGTTCGCCTTGACGCCGACCTCCTTAGCAAGCTTCTGAAGCTCGCGGTACGACATCTCGTTGAGTTCTTCGACCGACGAAGGTACGTCCTCATCCGTTTCTTCGTCAGCTTCCTCCGGCTCGGCTTCTTCGGCAGGCTCTGCCTCCTCGGCTTCTTCCTCTGCCTCTTCAGCAGGTTCGGGTTCCGGTTCGGGTTCCGTCTCCTCTTCGGCGTCGGCTTCTCCGGATTCCTCCTCGGCACCCTCTTCGACGAGTTCTTCGATGCCTTCGGCGTCCGCCGTCTCGGCTTCCTCAACCTCGACCTCCGTAGTCTCAGCTTCGGGAACCAGTCCGTCTGTGTCGGCGTCGTCGTGCACCTCGAACTTGTCGGGCAGTTCGGAGCCGGGCGGTATGATACGCACCTGTATGCCGATGGTGCCTAGCTTCATGACCGCGGTTCCGTACCCCGTCTCGACGACCTCCTCGGCGGGTTCGCCGCAGTGCTTGACGTAGCCTTCCTTGAACTTGACGACACGCGACCGCGCTCCCGTCACCTTGCCGCTGAAGACTATCTCGGCACCCATCGCGCCCGACTCCATGATACGGCTGAGTGTCGTCCTTCCGGCGTCGCGGAAGTACCAGCCGCGTTCGAGCGCGTTGGCGAGCTTGTCCGCCACGATACGTGCGTTGAGGTCGGGGTCGTCGACCTCCTGAACGTCTATCTGGAGGTCCTCAATCTCGAACTCGTGTTCGAGGTCGTCGGTTAGCTGGCGGATGTTCTTTCCGCCCTTTCCGATGACCATGCCCGGCTTCTCCGCCTTGAGCGTGATTTCGGTGCCCATCGGCGTACGCGCCAAGTCCATGCCGCCGTATCCGGCGCGTTCGAGTTCGTCGGCGAGGAACTCGTCTATCTGCGACCGGCGCATGCCTTTCTCGACGAAGTCGCGTTCTATCGCCATCAGCGGTCACCTCCCTCTTGTTCTTCTTCTCCGGCTTCTTCGTCGTCCTCGGATGCGTCTTCGGCTTCTGCTTCTTCCGTTTCAGTCTCGTCGTCGGCTTCTGCTTCTTCTTCTTCCGCCGCCTCTTCCTCGTCGTCGCCCTCGCCAGCGTCAGCTTCGTCCTCGGCTTCCTGCTCGTCATCTTCGGCTTCGACTTCTTCTTCCGCCTCGGATTCGGTTTCTTCCGGCTCCTCGGAAGGCTCGGCTGCTTCATCTTCCGCCTCTGCTTCTTCTTCGCGCTCCTCGTCGGGAACCTCCGATGGGTCGTAGTCCTCCTGCAGGAGAACGACCTCTATGTCGACCAAGTCGGAGTTCCACGGAGAGGCACGCCCCATCGCACGCGGCTTCATGCCGCGCGCCTCGCCGACCTTGTGCGCCGCGATATGCTCGACGACCATCTCGCCGGGGTCGTAGCCCTGATTCTCGGCGTTAGACTCGGCGTTGTAGAGCACGTCGTAGATGGCTTCGGACGCTTTCTTGGGGAACCTGCCGGCGTCCCATCCGTCGATTCCGGAGCGGTGTCCCACACCGGAGTTGTGCTTCTTGAGCGGTACCGGAGTCTCGCCGTTGGCGATTGCGCGGAGCGTCGTCTGTGCCTCGTCGAGAGGCATACCTTTGATATGCCTACAAAGCTCGACCGAGTCCTTCTTGCTGATGCGTAGCTCTCGACCCATCGCCTTCGCGCTCCGTTCCTCGTCCACCTCGACTGAGTAGCTTATTCCCATGGGTTCATTTGAGGGGCACGAACTTCGAGGAGCGGGTCGCGCCTATTCCCGCCTGTCCGTGTTCTACGTCGCTACGTGTTAGCTCGAACTCGCCAAGGTAGTGACCTATCATCTCCGCCTCCACATCGACGCGCTCGAACTCCTGCCCGTTGTGGACCATGAACGTCGTACCCACCATGCTCGGCAGTATCGGCATGCCGCGCAGGTGCGTACGTATCTCATCGTCACCGTCCTCGACGCGGTCGTGGAGCTTCTCCTGCTCCTCCGAAAGACCGCGTTCGAGCGTCCGTCTTATTCTCGCGGGTGCGACCTCGGCGAACTCGTCGAGCGACATCTCCTGTAGCTCGTCGAGCGTGTAGCCTCTGTACTTGAACTCTCCTTCTCTGCTTGGTAGCTCTGACTCTGACATGGTTACTTCTTACCTGTCCTCCTGCTGGATACGTCGCCGACCTTACGACCGGGCGACGTGTTCTTGCTTACCGACTTGGGGCGTCCGGGATGCTGGCGTCCGCCGCCACCGAACGGATGGTCTACGGCGTTCATCGCAACACCGCGCACCTTGGGCCACTTGCCTCCGCGTGCCTTCATCTTGTGGTGCTTCTTACCCGCCTTGAGTATCGGCTTCTCGGTACGTCCGCCGCCCGCTACGACGCCTATCGTCGCGCGGCAGTCGGGGTCGAACTGTCTTATCTCGTCGCTCGGTAGCTGTACGACCGCGCCTCCGCGTTCGTGCGTGATGAGCGTCGCGCTCGTTCCGGACGAACGCGCTATCTTTCCGCCGTCGCCGGGGTTTATCTCGATGTTACAGACGGGCACTCCCTCGGGTATCTCGGCGAGCGGGAGCGTGTTTCCGGCTTCCACTTCAGCCGAGACGCCAGCCTGTATCTCGTCGCCCACACCGACGCCCTCCGCGACCAGCACGTACCTCTCGTCGCCGTCTTCGTAACGGACACGTGCGACGGGCGCGCTCCTCGCGGGGTCGTGTTCTAAGCCGACGACCTCGCCGGTCGCCGTCTCGTCGTCGCCTGTCTTCTTGTGCCGTAGAGTCGCCTTGTAGTTGTGCGACGGCGCGCGGAACGTCGGGCTTCCCTTGCCAGCCTTCTGCTGACGAATCGGGCGACCCATCTCAGACACCTCCCGTGTCTGAGAAGCACTGAGCTTTGCTCAGAGCCATTTTTAGAACGCCCCCATTCTGGACGCTATGTCCTGCGCCATGTCGTCCTCGGCGAACTCCACGGTCGCTTTCTTGTCTCCTTGCATGGTTATCTGTGTGTTCACGTCCGCGACATCCGTGCCGTACTCGTCTTCTATCTCCTTGGCTATATCGTCCTTCGTCGCGTCGGTGCGGACCATGAACTGCATCTTGTTCTCGAAGTCCATCAGGTCCATCGCCTTCTCCGTGATATGTGGTCTCTTGACCACTCTGTCTCCGCGTGTCATCTTTCGTTTAGCACCTCCAGTGCTGGTTCGGTCCAGACCGTCAGACGTCCCGCGTCTCCACCGGGTGCTAAGTCGGGCACGCCGAGTTCGTCGGCGAGAACTACGTCAGCACCGGGCAGGTTGCGTGCGGCGCGGAACTCTTCGGATGTCACGAACAGGATGCTCTTCGGTGTCCTGTGCTTCCTGCCGCGCATCTTTCCGCGTCCCGAGCGTACGCTCCGACCTTCGTCAGCGCGTACCACGTCGTCGTGTATCCCGAGGCGTTCGAGAACCTCGACTACCTCGCGCGTCTTGACGAGTGCTTCGAACTCGGCGTCAAGAACGACAGGAAGCGTCACGTCGTCGTCGAAGTCGTGTCCACGACCGCGTACACGTACCTCGTCCGCCGTCGCGGCTACCGCGCTCTTGAACGCCTTGGCGCGCTCCTTGTCGTTGAACTCCTCGCCGACCTTCTTCTCAGCCTTGGGCGGGTGTGCGCGTCTTCCGCCGCGTGTGTGCGGCACACGAGCGCCCCTGCTCGTACCCTTGACACGGGGTACGTGAGCGAGACCTTGTCCGCTACCGCGCGACTCGGCACTCGTCCGTAAGCCCGCGTGCTCGTCTGTGCCGTACGGCTGTTTGTCGCTCGCATGCGTAGCCAAGAAGGCACGCTGTATCAGGTCGGGGCGGTAAGGCGTCTCGAAAACGTCGGGTAGCTCCGTCTTCCCGGCTTCCTCACCTTGGTTGTTGAGTTTGTTGACGTTCATCCTTGATCAGAGCTCGTGCTCACGTAACGTATCTCGGGGTCGTAGACAGCGTCGTCCTTCGGGCGCACCGCGCGACGCGTCCTGACGAGACGTTTCTTCGGTCCCGGCACGCTACCCTTTACCAGCATGTAGGGCGACGAAACCTCGCCGTAGTTGACGAAGCCGCCGTCGGGCGTCATCTCCTCGTCTTCTCCGACCGACAGGACGCGTTTGTTCACCTCGGTGCGCTGGTGGTAGCCCGTCTGTCCCTGCTGTGGGACGGTCGAACGGACACGCGACGGGTGCCACGGACCAAGGTTGCCTATACGGCGTCTCCATCCCTGACGGTAGTGCTTGCCCTTACGTAGCTTGACGCCCCACCGCTTGACCGGTCCCTGTGTGCCCTTGCCTTTCGTGATGGCGGACACGTCTACGTACTCCCCGGCGCGGTGTACGTCGTCGACCGTCGCTACGTCGCCGAGCAGTTCGCCGGCGAGGTCGATACGTGCGTCTAAGTCACCGCCGGAGACGGGTACCTCCATCAGGTCGGGCTTCTTCTTCGGCACACCGTCAAGCTGTGTGGGTGCCGTGTAAGCTATGACGCGCACTTCGTCGATGTCTTCTTCCTCACGTATCTCATCTACGTCACCCGGTTCGCCGGGCTGCGACACGGCGCGTTCGGTCTCATCTTCAAGTTCGTCCGTCCATACCTCTGTGACGGGACGTGTGCCGTAAGGCGTCTCACGGTAGGCGCGCACGGCGGCTACGTGGAGCGGCGGCGTCTCGACTATCGTCACGGGTACGCTCTCCGTCGTTCCCTCTCTCGGCGAGCCTTGATGGTCGTTGACCATCATGACGTGGGTCATGCCGGCTTTGTAGCCCGCAAAACCCTGCAGCGACGGCTCACCGTCGGCTTCGGGCCAGGTGCGGAAACGCGGCACTTCGCTTGCGGCGCGTTTCCGAGGTCCGAAGCCCTTCGATCCTTTCCTCGGATTCGATGGCGTTGGCATTCGTTTTCTCTCCTATCTGTTTGCTATGTTCGTCAGCGCGAGCGTCGCAAGGACGGCTTCCTCCGTCCTCACGGTCGCTGTGCCCTGACTGGGCACTGTGTTGACTACGTGGTCGAATTCGACGGAAGCGTCACGCTCCCTCAGAATCTCGTGAACGCCGCGCTCCGGAGAGCCGAAGACCAGCGCGAGGCTGTCGGCACGGAGGTCAGACAGTTCGACCTCCTTACCCCGTCTCGACGTGCAGGCGGCGACTCCGTCGAAGGAGTCGAGCCAGTCGTCAAGCGAGGCGCGTTCGACCTCGTATCCGCCGTATGGCGAATCTGCGTCTTCGGCTATCTCGGCACGCAAAGGCTCTCTCGAAGAGACTCTGAGGGTGACGCGTTCCCCCTCCCGTATCCCTTGTTCAGGGACGCGAAGGGCGACCGGGTGTTGCGTTCCGCAATTGACCCAGACGCGTCCGTCAGTTCCGACTTTCGTCACCACGCCTTCTCTGTACTCGGGTTCAGACCCTTCCGGATCCGAACCGGTGGTCACGCTGTGCAGGGGCGTTCCGAGCGGCGGTAAGACGCCGACGTACCTGAGTTCGTCCCGTCTGTCGAAGACGGTCTTACGTAGGTACGGCGGCGTCGCCATGTACCGCAGGACTTCGACGACGAAGTCGCCGTCGTCCTTGTGGCGGTCGGCGTCTTCGTAGACGACGACCTTGTCGCAACGGAAGATTGCGGCGGCGCGCGCGACCTGACCCACCTTGACGGTGGCGTCACGCGCGTCGTCGGTCTCCGCCACGAGCGACGCCGGAACGAGAACGGTAAGCTTCAGCGACATGCCGAAGCTACCGTCGCCCCGCATTTAGACCTTGTTGGTCGTCGTTCCCTCGTATTAATAAGGCTGTCGTTAAAGAACCTCCTTGTGACGCGGTGTCATGCCACTACCGGCGGCTCGTTACGAGCAGGGGACGCCTGACAAGACAACAGAGTAGGCAACGAGTGGACGGGTTTTATGTAGCGCGCGTCCGTGTTAAGTCCGTATGGTATACAAGAAGGTCAACCTGACAGGTTCGAGCACCGAATCATGGGAAGACGCAGCGATGCAGGCTGTCGAGCGCGCCGAGACGACGCTTGAGAACGTCAAATGGGTAGAGGTGCAGAACAAGGGCATCGAACTCGCCACAGTCGACGAACCCCAGTACCAGACAGAGGTCGAGATAGCCTTCGAGGTCGAGTAAGCCGGTCACGTTCGGTTCTGTCGTACCGTCGTCGGCGTTTTAGTCGTCTCCGACGGCGAACTCGCCAAGGTTTCGCTGCTCTTTCGGGAGAGCCTCGGGCACGCGGTGAGGTACCGAGGGCGGCTTGGAGTTCATGTCGATATCCGCGCGCCCGGATTCCTGATACTCGTCTTCCGCGCCTAAGAGACGCGGTAGTGCCGTGTCGGCGAACGTCAGACCGAGTACGAGAACGATAGGCGCGAAGAACAGACCGTAGAAGCCGAAGACGACGGGTCCGAAGATGTAGGCGAGCATCAGCAGACCGACGTGTGTCTCGTCGCCGCTGAAGTAGGGGCGCAGAACTAGGTCGGGTACGGTGTCGACGAAGACGGCTGTTACTGCGACGAAGCCAACAACGTAGACGAGGAGTGACGTGTCGCCCGCGACGACCGCAGGTACGGCAACAGCGAGCGCGAGGGGGACGTAGACCACCTTCATGCCGACGACGGGGATGAGGCTGGCGACGCCCGTCAGAACGCCCGCGAGCACGGGGAAAGGTACCCTTGCGTCCGCCGGCACGAAGGCGTTGTAGCCGTTGTAGACAGCGACGGCGACGACGGCGATTGCGATGACGTTGAGCAGGTTGCCGAAAAGCACCTTTTCGAGTTCGCGGTCGACGGCTTCTAAGTAGTCACGCACAATCGCGTCTTCGTCGAAACGCAGGAGCCAACGCCGGACACGCCAGCCGTCTATCAGGAGGTAGTACGTCACTATGACGACGATGAGGAGGTTTAGGAAGAAGCCCGTGACGGCACCCGCGAGTATGCCGAGGTTTTCGGTGGCGAACTCGACGACGGCGTCCAACTGCCCCGCCTGATACGCCTGTACCATGCCCTCGAACGTGAGTTCGGGCAGGTCTTCAAGTCCGTCGAACCAGTCGATGTTCTGTGCGGCGGTCTCGACCACGGGATACTCCTCAACGAAGATACGTAGCTCGTTGAACAGGAGGACGACCGTGTAGCCTATCAACGCGATGAGCGGGACGCCGAGCAGCATTATTACGAGCGCGGCACTCGCACGGGGTGGTACACGCATCCGTCTGAGGACACGGAAGAAGGGACGTGTCGAGTAGTAGACGAAGACGGCGACCGTGAGCGCGGCTACGAACCTCTGTGCGATGTATCCGATGACGACTGCGACTGCGACGCCGAAGACCGCGACCACGAGACGTTTCTCGTTCACGTTCCGTCATCCACCGCACCAACAATAAATTCGACGGTCAGCCTCGACTCAGACGAACTCCAGTTCGTCGCGCGTCACCGTCTCGCCGAAGAGCCAGTCCGCGTGTTCGACGGCGTAGTCGCGGTGTTCCTCGTCGATGTAGCCGAGCGCGTCCTCGACGACGACGGGACGGAAGTCGCGTAGACCTGCACTTCCCGCGGTGTGGAGGACACAGACGTTTGCTAGAGTGCCGCAGAATACGAGGTCGTCTATCTGGTGCGCGTCGAGCCAAGATTCGAGTTCGGTGCCTTGGAAGGCGTCGTAGGTGTGCTTGACGACGACCTTGTCATCGTCCCTTACGTCGAGTTCGTCGACGACTTCGGCTTCCCAAGAGCCTTCGACGACGTGTTCGCCCCAACGTTCGAACTCGTCGTAATAGTGAGCATCGTCGAACTGCTCGGGCGGATGTACGTCGCGTGTGTAGACTACCTGTACGTCGTTTTCGCGTGCCTTCGACACCACCTCAGCGACGGGTTCGACGGCTTCGCCGCTCGCTGGCGCGTACAGGCTTCCGTCGGGGTGACAGAAGCCGTTCTGCATGTCGACAACGACTACCGCTGTGCTTTCGGGTTTGATGTTCATGTCCGAAGGTTTCGGCTTTCGGAGGAAAACAGTTTCGGCGTGCCGCTTCTCTTACGTCTCGGCATAGAGCGACCTACGCCTGCCCTATGCCCGCTATGAACGCTTGTATGACCTCCTGAAGGTCACCCGTGTTGATGTCACCCGCCAAGAAGTCGACGATAGCCACCTGCAAGCCCGCGGTGTCGACACGTCCCGCCTCGTTGCGGTAGTCGTCCACATCGAAGACTCCGTCCTCCTGCACCGTCACCTCGACCGTGTCGGTGAAGTTCCCGTAGTCGGCTTCCACGGAGACGTTACCCGGCGACACAGCCGTTACCTCGTTGTGGTCTTCGTCCACGGAGACGACAGAGACGTTCTCGCTCGTCACCGTCGCGCCGTTAGTCACGTCTACCTCGCTACCGTCGTCGAAGGTCACTGTCGCCGTGTATCCGACCGTCTCGTTCACGTCCAACGTCGTCGCTTCGGTATCACCGTCTATCTCGAATATAAGCCCGTCCTGTTCGGGCGGTTCGACCGACAGCGAGACGAACGCGCCGAAGGTCGAGAACTCCGTTATCTCGGCTGTCACGACGTTCTCTGTCGTGTCCACATCGGAGTCGGGGTCGTCGACCCACTCCGACTCCGTTTCGTCGTAACGTAGGAGTTCAAGGAAGGGCTGGCTCCCTGCGGCAAGGTCTCCGTCCTCGTAGCCGAGTTCGACATCTAAGAACGCGCCAGCCGACAGAGCCTCAGCCTCGAAGTACCTGCCTATGCTCTGGTGGCTACCCGGGTTCTGTGGCGGCGCGTCCTGCGCACCGAGTTCGAAGTCCTGTCCACCGGAGACGGAGACTACCGTGTCCTCGGCTGTCGACTCACCTATGTCGTGGTCCATGACTGTGTTTCCGTCGCCAGCACCGTCGTAAGCTAAGGCGACATCAGCACCACGGACTGTGTTGCTGTTCACCGAGTTGTCCGAAGCACCTCCTGTGACCAGAACCGCTTCGTCGTCGTTGAACGCGATGAAGTTGCTGTCGACCAAGTTCGCTTCCGCGCCGTCAGTCAGAGCCACGCCCACGGAGTTGCCGTCGACCGTGTTGCTCCAGACGGTGTTCGTCGACGAATCGTTGAGCGACACGCCGCTGCCTCCGTTACCTGTGACGAAGTTCAGGCTCAGTTCGTTGTTGTCAGAACCGTCGAAAAGCACACCCACGCCGGTGTTCTGCTCAATGCTGTTCCCTTCGACGGTGTTGTCAACAGCCTCATCGAGCGAAACTCCGACTGTGTTCTCGGACACATCGTTGTCCTCGACGGTGTTTAAGCCCGACGCATCAAGCAAAATCCCCACGAGGTTCTCAGCTACTTCGTTGTCCTCGACGGTGTTCGAATCCGACTCATCAAGCAGGATACCCTCGCCGTCGTTCTGCTTGACGGTGTTCTCTTCGACAGAGTTGTTGTTAGCCCCGTCAAGGGAGATTCCCACGGGGTTCTCAGAGACGAAGTTTTCTTTCATTATGTTCCATGCCGAGCCTTCGAGCAACACGCCCTCGTCGGCGTTCTCCTCAACGAGGTTCTGCGCCACAGTGTTGTCGTAGGACTCGTCAAGGAGCACGCCCTGAAGACTGTTGTCGACGACATCGTTGAAGAAAACGCTGTTACCGTCCGACTTACTGAGCAACAAGCCGACGCCGCCGTTGTTCTCGATGTCGTTTACCTCGACTATGTTGCTCTCGGAGCCGTCAAGGAGTATGCCCTCGCCGTCGTTCGACTCGACGTCGTTGTTGTTAACCGAGTTGTCGTCAGACTCGTTGAGCAGTATACCCACGGAGTTACCGACGACTTCGTTTTCCCAGACCGTGTTTGACGCCGAGCCATCGATTAGTATGCCCTCGCCGTCGTTGTCTTCGACCGTGTTCCCGTTCACGTTACCGAAAGAACTGCCCTCGATGCTTATTCCCACGGCGTTACCGACCACGTCGTTGTCAGCCACCGTTTCGACCTCCGAAGCGTTGAGCAGTACGCCCGCGGCGGCGTTCGATTCGATACTGTTCTCTTCTACGTCATTGATTTCCGAGCCGTCGAACAGTACACCCTCGCCGCTGTTGTCCTCGATAGTGTTCTCTCTGACCGTGTTCTGACGGGTACCCTCGTTGCTCAGGGTTATCCCCACGGAGTTTTCGGAGACTTGGTTGTTCCTCACGGTGTTTCCACCCGAATCATCGAGCAGGATGCCCGTGCCGCCGTTCGATTCGACGGCGTTGTCCTCTATACCGTTGATGTCCGACTCCTCAAGGAGTATGCCTTCGCCGGTATTGTCCTCGACCGTGTTATCCTCAACCGAGTTCTGTTCAGAGTCGTTCAGACCGATGCCTACCGCGTTACTGAGAACCTCGTTGTCCATCACGGTGTTCCCGCCTAACCCACGGAGTAAAACGCCTTCGTCGTTGTTGTCTTGGATGAGATTGTTCTCCACCGTGTTGCTGTCGGAGTCCTCAAGCAGTACGCCCACGTCGTTGCCCCTTATCTCGTTCTCTACGACATCGGTGTTTTCGGACGACTCAAGAGCAACCCCCGCCTCGCCATGCGAGTGTATGAACGACCTCGTTACTGTGTTTCCGTCAGACGTAGCCCGTACGCCGTTTTCATCTGCACCTCTTATCTCGAAACAGTATATCGTCACGCCGTCAGCTACCACGTCGAAGACGTTTTCGCCACCCTCAACCGTAGGTCTACCACCCTCGCCCGGTCTTATAGTTAGGTCTTCCTTGTCGACCTGTACATCCCCTTCGTATGCTTCCTCCCACGGCTCGACAAGTACTGTTTCACCCGGGCTTGCCGCGTCCACAGCAGCCTGTATCGTCTCGTAGTTATCGCCGTCAACTTCCTCCGCGATAAAG
>JAQZDD010000152.1 GCA_028751055.1 Euryarchaeota archaeon Ods04
CCTCGCAAAGAAGGCGGGTGTCTCGCCGTCGAAGCTTCTCCTGCCCCTGTCCTATGCCGCGATACTGGGCGGCACGCTCACGCTCATCGGAACCTCGACGAACCTGCTTGCCTCCGACTTCGCACGCCAGTTAATCGACGGACGCGACGGAATAAGTATGTTCGAGTTCACTCCTCTCGGCGTCGTGATACTCGTCGTCGGAGTCGCATACCTGATGACGGTTGGGCGCAGACTCACGCCTGCACGGATACCCGTCGATGTCGACCTCGTCGAAGAGTTCGGTCTGGAGGAACATCTCGCGCGTATCTCGGTGCCTAAAGACTCGCCGCTCGTCGGTCTCACTATCGACGAACTCGACGAACGTATCCGAGCAGACGTAACCGTTCTGCAGATACTCCGTGACGGCGAACAGTTCGTCGCTCCCTCTACCGACCAGCGCGTACAGGCTGGCGACCGGCTGACGGTTCACGGAAGCGAGAGAGACATCGAGAAGTTCCGCAAAAGACACGAGGTACGCCGCCTGAGACGTGCCCAGATAACCGAGGAAGGCTTCCTGACGGACGACGCTACGCTCGCAAAGCTCGTCGTTCCGGAGGAGTCGCCGTACGTCGGCGAGGTAATAGGGGAAACCGTGTTGAAGGAGAGGTACGACACGACTGTTCTTGCGATACGGCGCGGCGACGAACTCATACGCACCGAGATAGAGACACGCACCCTCCGAACCGGTGATACGCTCTTAGTGCAGACCGATTCGGACGCTGTCTCGCACTTCGCTGAGTCGGGCGACCTTTTCGTCGCCGAAGCCACGGTGAAGGTCGAACGCGAGGAGGTGTCGCTCAGCCCCAAGACGCCTATAGCGGTCGGCACGCTCGCCGCCGTCGTCGCCGTTGCCGCTCTCGGCTGGCTACCCATCGTAATCGCGGCACTCGGCGGCGTCTTCGTCATGGTAGCCACGGGCTGTCTCTCGTCGTCGGACGCCTACGACGCCGTCTCGTGGAACATCATCTTCCTCTTAGCGGGTGTCATCCCTCTCGGGCTTGCGATGGAAGCCACGGGCGGCGCGGCGTTCATTGCCGAACTTGTCGTAGCTACCGACGCGTTCCTGCCCGTGGTCGGCGTCCTACTTCTGTTCTACCTGCTCACGGGCTTGTTCTCGAACGTCATAACCCCTGTCGCAACCGTCGTTCTCATGATACCCGTCGCCGTCGACGCAGCGACGCGTATAGGCGCGGACGAGTTCTCGTTCCTCCTTGGTGTCATGTTCGCCGCCGCCACCTCTTTCATGACGCCAGTAGGCTACCAGACCAACCTGATGATATACGGTCCCGGCGGATACAGGTTCTCCGACTTCCTGCGCGTAGGCGCGCCGTTACAGTTCTTGCTCGCGGTCGTTACGACTTTTGGAATAGTCATCATCTGGGGGATATGACCGCCTAATTCTACGAACGTAGTTCCCACTCACCGATAACCGTCGAAGGAGATACCCGGCAACAGGTTCACTATACGTTCGTATGCCTATACAAGACTTAGCAAGGAGTGAAGTAGTAACAGTCAGTCCCGATACTTCGGTTCCCGAGATAGCGTCGAAGCTCGAAAACGAGAGCGTGGGTAGCGTCGTAGTCGCCGAAGGAAACCAGCCCGTAGGTATAGTGACCGACAGAGACCTCGCAGTCCGTATCCTGTCCGACGAGAGGGACGCCGCAGGGCTTAGCGCGGAGGACGTGATGTCGGATGACCTCTGTACCGCGCACCCCGAAGACGGCTTCGCCGAAGCCGCACGTATGATGAGCGAGAACGCAGTCAGGCGTCTGCCGGTGTGCGACGACGGTGGAGAGCTACAGGGGATAATTACGGCGGACGACATGACGGAGCTTCTCGCGGACGAACAGCAGCAGCTCGCCGAGGTTATCCGGGCGCAGAGACCTGAGTACTGATAGTCGGGCAGTAGTTTTTTGCGTCTTTCCTCCGAAGCCACCGTATGACCGACCTGACGACGGTCTTAGTCGTGACCACCGTTGCGGGTTTGGTAACCGGTCTTGGCGCGGTGCCCGTGCTCTTCCAGACGAGTTTCAGCCACCGCGTCTACGACAGCGCGCTCGGCTTCGCGGGCGGCGTCATGTTCGGCGCGTCGGTCTTCGCGCTCATCGTACCCGGGACGGAGACGGGTACCGTCGCCGAGGTCACCGTCGGCGTCGCCGTCGGCGCGGCTTTTCTGCTCGTCGCAAACCGTCTCATACCACATGCGCACGCCGAGTACCTCCGGTGGAAGGCGGACGGCACTGCGCGCGACGAAGACGCCGAGGAGGCTGACAGCGTACGCAAAGCGGTTCTGATAGGTGGCTCTATCACGATACACAACGCGCCCGAGGGGCTCGCAATAGGCGTCGCGTTCGCAAGCGGTCTCGAAGGCGTGGGCTTCCTGCTCGCGCTCGTAATAGGGATACAGAACATACCTGACGGATTCGCTTTCGCCGTCCCCGCTGGCGCGACGGGCGTCACGAAGCCCCGTCTCGTCGCCTACACGACGCTGTCGGGTGCCGTCCCGCAACCCGTTGCCGCTTTCGTGGGTTTCTCGCTCGTCGAACTCTCCGAAGGTCTGTTTCCGGTCGCCGCTGGCTTCGCCGCCGGCGCGATGATTGCCGTCGTCTTCCGTGAGATGGTACCTTCGAGCCACGGACACGGGTACTCCGACTCGGCGACCGCGACCTTCGTCGTCGGATTCCTGCTGATATTCGTAGTCGACACGGTTCTCGTCGTCTGACTCAGGTCAGGCGATGAAGACAGTCCAGATGTAGTACGCTCCGTAGCCCCCTACGCCCAGAACAGCGGCTATGAGTATAACGTCGATTATCGTGTTGCTGATACGTCTATCCATGTCTGGGCTGCCCCCCTCCTACCGACCGAACGAGTTGTAAACCCGTGCCTGCTGTCTTCGTTCTATATCCGCTCTAGGTTCTTGGCTCGCGGTCCTTTGTCGGCTTCCTCGACATCGAAACGGACCTTGTCGCCTTCTTCAAGGTCAGGTCCCTCTATGTCCTCCATGTGGAAGAACACGTCGTCGTCGGCATCTTCGTCGGTGTCGTCTCGCTCGATGAATCCGTAGCCCTTCCTGTCGTGGAAGAACTTTATTGTGCCTTCTGGCATTACAGTTACCACACGACCATAACATATATGCTTTGCGTTGCGACCTGCTCGTGCGCCGGATATATCAACGTGTGCGGCGTAAGGTAATCATGACTGACGAAGCCACGCCCGTAACAGCCGAACACCACGAAAGCCCTGTACGGACGACGGGAACTGACCACGTGACAATCTGGGGAAGCAACGCCGAAAACGTCCTTTCGTTCTACCGTGACCTCCTCGGGATGCGTCTCGTACTCCGTCAGCCTAACTTGGACGACCCGTCGCAGACCCATCTTTTTCTCGACACGGGCGACGGACGTATACTTACCTTCTTCGTCAACGACGACCGCCCTGCGCACACGGGACCACAGCGCACCAAGGTCGGCGCGGTGCACCATGTCGCGTTCCGTGTCGCGCCCGAACGTTTCGCGGAGGTCGGCGAGGCACTCGAAGAAGACGGACGCGGGCACAACCTGTTCGACCGCGGCATCTTCCTCTCGTACTACACACGCGACAACGACGGCCTCGTCGTCGAGATAACCACAGACAAGTACGACATACCCGACGACAGACGTGCCGACGCACTCGCCGAGGCACAGCGTCTGCGCGAGGAAGACGGCGCGGAGTACGCCGAGGACAGACATCTGAGAGAGGCACTCGAAGAACTCGGTCTCGACGCGGAGCCACACGACCTGCCAGACGCGCCGAGCGGCGCGGGCGGCATCTGACTATCTTCCGACGGTTCCTTCCGGAGACACGACGACTATCTTCACCTCGTCAGACTCAGCAGGGCACTCATCCGCGGTTTCGAGCGGTATTGTTTCGCGTCCTTCGAGGTCGCCTCGGAGTTCCTCTGCATCTCGGTCGTAGAACACTGACGCACCGAC
>JAQZDD010000277.1 GCA_028751055.1 Euryarchaeota archaeon Ods04
GAGTCAGCGAACTACACCGTTGGTAAGGCGCAGACGACGCCCGACGACGAGTCAGTCTGCACGACCAACTCTTTCGCCGACGCTCTCGGAAACTGGGGCATCGAAGCCGACGAGGGCGCGGACGCGCTCGACGGAATCGTCTACTCGGGCACGGCGATGATAAACCGTCTCTTAGAGCGCGAGGGAGAAGGAAACATCGGCATCATCACGAACGGCGGAATGGAGGACTCGTTGAGGTTCGGACGCGGGATACAGTCTTGGGTCGACCGTTCGTACGCGGGACGCCTTCATGCACGCGAACACGAGCATCCCGAACCGCTCGTTCCACGAGAGAACATACGCGGCGTCCGCGGCAGGATGAACATGGCTGGTCTGCCGACGATACCGCTTTACGAGGAGGAGGCGTACGACGCTGTCGACGAACTCCTCGACAGAGGGGTGCGCGTCATATGCGTCTGTCTCGTCTACTCGTACCTCAACGACAGCCACGAGCAGAAGGTGAAGGAGATAGCCGAGGAGGTCATGGAAGAGCGCGGCGAGGAGGTTCCCGTCTGGCTGTCGTCGGAGCAGAAGCCAGTACGTGGCGAACTTCCGCGCCTCAACACGCTCGTCGCCGAAGCATACGCGGCGGAACCGTCGCGCGAGCAACTCTACCAGGTACAGGACGGCTTCTCCGAACTCGGTGCCGACGCACCTGTACGCGTCCTGACATCGTCGGGCGGAACGGTCGCTCCCGAACACGACTGGCTCGTCGACACGATGCTCTCGGGACCTATCGGCGGCGTCTTCGGCGGCGAGTTCTTAGCCGAAGAACTCGGCATCGACAACCTAGTCTGTTCGGACGTGGGCGGAACTAGCTTCGACGTTGGTCTCATCACAGAGGGGCACTACCCGACACGGTGGGACCAGAGCCTCGCGCAGTTGATGGTCAACATACCGATGACCGCGATGGACACGATAGGGAGCGGCACGGGTTCGTACGTCCGCGTCGACCGAACCTCGGAGCGTCTGGAGGTGGGTCCCGACTCCGCAGGCTACAAGGTCGGCGTCTCCAACTTAGACTCGGACGTCGAGACGGTGACGGTCACGGACTGCACGCTCGCGCTCGGCTACCTCAACGAGGAAGAGTTCTTGGGCGGCGACATACCGATGGACCGCGATGTCGCGCTCGACGCAATCGAGGAACAGGTCGCCGAACCGCTCGGAGAGGACGTGCACGAGACGGCGCGCGGCGTCCTTGACGTGGTGGAGCGCGACATGTCGAACGAACTCCGTGGTCTCATACTCGGGTTGGGGTATTCGCCCGAGAACTACACGCTCATAAGCTACGGCGGAGGCGGACCGCTCCACACAGCAGGCTACAGCAGAGGGCTGGAGTTCCAGGACGTTCTCATACCCCAGTGGGCTGCCGCCTTCTCCGCCTTTGGATGCGCCTGCGCCGACTCCGCATACCGTTACGACAAGTCTCTCGACGAGATACTGCAGCCCGACTACTCGAACGCCGCTACGGTCGCCTACTCGGTAAACGAGACGCTCGAAGAACTCAGAGAGAACGCTCTCGAAGCATTCGAACGCGACGGCGTCGACACCGACACGGTGCGTTTCAGACCGTCGCTCCGTATCCAGTACCTGGGTATGCTCGACGACTTAGAAGTCGACATATCGCCCGTCTGGGACGACGAGGAAGGTATCGCCGACGACGACATCGAGCGCGTCATAGAGATGTACGAGGAGAAGTTCGACCAGGTCTTCCAGCGCGCGGCGAAGTCGCCAGAGAACGGCTACCAGATAACGATGGCTATAGGCGTCGGCGTCGGACCGTCGGCGAAACCCACCATACCCGACGAAGAACCTGTGGGCGAGACGCCCGACGAGGAGGCACACAAGGGCGAACGCGAGGTATACTGGGACGACGGCTGGCACGACGCCGACCTGTGGCAGATGCGCGAACTCCACCCCGGAAACGTTGTAGAGGGTCCGTCGGTAATCGAGGCTCCCGCGACGACGATTCTTGTGCCGCCGGGGTACGAGGCACCGTTAGACAGGAACAGGATATACCACCTGCAGAAGGAGGAAGACAACTAATGAGCACCGAAACAGACCCCGTCGGAGCGGGGATAGAGAACGAGAAAGTCAGAGAGGAGAAACGCGCCGTCGCCGAAAAGACGACGAAAGGCGAAGAGATAGGCTGGGGCGGTAAGTCGCTACAGGAGATGCTCGAAGAGACAGAACGCCTGACTGAGGAGACGGGATACTACCGCGGACTCGACGAACTCGAAATGAAGGAGGAGAGCCGTTTCGAGTACGAGCGTCTCTTCTCACGTCTCCGAGGCGCGATGGTCTCGGCGCGAGAGACGGCACTGCACATAAGCGCGTCTCCCATAGTGCGCGAAATCGGAGAGCTATGCTTCCAGATATACACGCCCGAGGGCGACTCTATAGCAGTCTCGACGGGCATCATCGTCCATGTGCACACGGGAAGTCTGGCGATAAAATGGATGATAGACGAGGACTACGAACACGAC
>JAQZDD010000131.1 GCA_028751055.1 Euryarchaeota archaeon Ods04
CGGACTTTCCGTGGGTGTCGAAACGAAGAAAAGGCGTCTGACAGGCTTTATTCGTCTGCACGCCTTACCGTTACCGTGGACATAGAACCGGGGGGAGACGGCGACGACGCCTTCGAGAAGCAGCGTGAGAGGGTCGAAAACCCGATGCGCCGTCTCTTCGTTGAGTACGGACGCCCTAACACGCCGCAGGCTGCCGTCGGCGTCTTTTCGAGCGTCGTCTCGCGTCTCCTTGACTTGGTGCCGCCGCTACTCCTTGGTCTTGCGATAGACGCAGTCTTTCTCAGCGAGACGGAGTTTTCCGTCTGGCTTCTTCCCGACGGCTGGACGCCTGACGAACCTGCGGCGCAGTTCTGGTTGGTCGTCGCTCTCTTGGTCGCGTCGTTCGTCGTCGCGGCGGGTTTTCACTGGCTCCGCAACTGGGGGTTCAACTCTTTCGCGCAGGAGATACAGCACTCGATAAGGACTGACACTTACGACAAGATGCAGAGGCTCAACATGGAGTTCTTCGCCGACAAACAGACAGGCGAACTCATGTCGATACTCTCGAACGACGTCAACAGGCTCGAACAGTTCCTGAACGACGGTCTCAACTCTACTTTCCGTATGGGCGTCATGGTAGTCGGTATCGGAGGCATACTATTCTACTTCAACTGGCAGTTAGCGCTCATCGCGCTCCTGCCCGTGCCCCTCGTCGCCTTCTTCACGTACATCTTCATACGCGTGATACAGCCCAAGTACGCACGTGTGCGCGCCTCGGTCGGCAGGGTGAACTCGCGCCTCGAAAACAACTTGGGCGGCATACAGGTCATAAAGTCGTCGAACACGGAACCGTACGAGTCAGAGCGTGTCGGCGACGCGAGCGGCGAGTACTTCGACGCAAACTGGGACGCGATAACGACGCGGATAAAGTTCTTCCCCGGTCTGCGCCTCCTTGCAGGATTCGGCTTCGCCGTCACTTTCGTCGTCGGCGGTCTGTGGGTGCTGAACGACACCGCACCCGGTCCGCTCTCAGGCGAACTCACTGTCGGTACGTTCGTCGTCTTCATACTGTACACGCAGCGGTTCATCTGGCCCATGGCGCAGTTCGGTCAGATTATAAACATGTACCAGCGCGCCTACGCGAGTGCGGAACGCGTGTTCGGTCTTATGGACGAACCCGACGCTCTCGACGAGAGCGAGGATGCGCGCGAACTCGTCGTGAATGAGGGACGTGTCGAGTACGACGGCGTTAGCTTCGGATACGGCGAAACAGAAGAGTGGGTTCTGGAGGACGTTTCGCTCGTCGCCGAGGGCGGCGAAACTGTCGCCGTCGTCGGACCGACAGGTGCGGGCAAGTCGACGCTCCTCAAGCTTCTGATGCGTCTGTACGATGTCGACGAAGGTGCCGTCCGCATCGACGGTCAGGACGTGCGCGATGTCAAGCTTCCGAGTCTGCGGCGGCATATCGGATACGTGCCACAGGAGACGTTTCTGTTCCACGGCACGGTGCGTGAGAACATACGTTACGGGAGCTTCGAAGCGTCGGACGACGAGGTCGAGTCGGCGGCGCGCGCTGCGGAGGCGCACGACTTCATACAGAACCTCCCCGACGGCTACGAAACGACGGTTGGCGAACGCGGTGTCAAGCTCTCGGGCGGTCAGCGTCAACGTGTCGCGCTGGCGCGCGCCGTCCTCCGCGACCCCGCCATACTTGTCTTGGACGAGGCGACGAGCGACGTCGACACCGAGACGGAGATGCTGATACAGCGTTCGCTCGACGGACTCACGGCAGACCGAACGACCTTCGTGATAGCGCACAGGCTCTCGACGGTCAAGGACGCCGACCGTATCGTCGTCTTGGAGGACGGAACCGTCGTCGAACGTGGAACCCACGACAAACTCATCGAGGAAGACGGTCTCTACGCACATCTCTGGGGTGTGCAGGCGGGCGAGATAGACGAACTCCCCGACGAGTTCGTTAAGAGAGCAGCGAGACGTGGTGCGCGTGTCGATGACGATGACTGAGACGGAACGGACCAGACCGAACAGAACCGAACCACAGCACAGATTAGCCGTCGGAGCCATCGGTTGACATGGAAGAGACGAAGACGGAGGAGAAGGTCGCCGACGAGGAAGACGAGCCTTCTTGGTACGAGTTCCCGCCCGGCGCGTTCTTCTTCGCTGCGGGTGTGCTCGCCGCAGTACTCCCGAAGGACACGCTCTTCGCGGGCGAGTACACCGACCCGACTGCGGTCGTCATAATGGTTTCGAACGTCGTCATCTTCGTCGTCTTCGTCAAGTTCGTCCTCGTCGTCCGGCACGTAGGACTGACACAGGGGGTGCAGTGGATGGTGTCGCCGGGCTTCGGTGTCGAGAAACAGTAGCTCAGAAGCCGTATCTGTCGTGTGCTTCGTCTATGGGTAGTAGTTCGAGGACACCTAACTGCTTCTCGTCCTCGTAGATGTCGTAGAAGGCTGTCCAAGTCCGACCTATATGGATGCGGTACCGTAGCTCTCCGTCGATAACGAGCTTCTCCTTGTCTCCTTCTCATCCTTCGGACACGGACGCGATGCAAGGTAGCCGAGGTTCTCGCGGACTATACGTTCCGTCTTGTCGTCGGCGGCGTCAAGGAACTCCTGAACGCCCGGATGAAGAAGAACCTCGTACTCATCTTCGTCAGACCTCTTCGAGAGCCACGAAGTAGTCGCGCGATTCGTCCATCTCACGGAACCTGTCGGCGAGTTCCTTCCTGCGTCTGTCCTGTGCGAGCGACTTGAGGAGGTCGTCGTAGGTTTCGCCCGGCTCCTTGAGTTCATGTGGCTCTTCCGTGTCTCTTCCGTGACCGGGATTCGTTTGTCCGCTGACATGACTGTGTGCACGTACAGGGCTGACAGTCTTAACAGATATCCTAATCTGTGTCCCGGCATAAAAACAGATGTCAGGTCTTCGTTCCTCATCCATCGAATTAAGGATTTAGACGCATTACGCCGTGACTACCTACCTGCCTCCGACCGCAGAACGAACGTCTCCGTCCTCTCGTCGGCGCGCACCACGTCGAAACCAGCGTCTTCGAGCGCGCTCACTGCTTCGTCCTTCGAGTACCTCTCATCGGTCGGCGGTCCGACCTCGCCGCTACCTTTCGAGGACCAGTCGGCGACGACGAACCGCGTTCCGGGTCGCAGGACGCGCCGAACCTCTTCGAGCGCGTCCTCGGAGACGAACTCGTGGTACGTCATCGTCGAGTACGCGGCGTCGAGCGCGTCAGTCTCGAAAGGCATGTCAGCGACTTCGGCGGTCACGAGTTCGACGTTTTCGGGTACGCCTCCGTCCTTCTCCGCGTAGTGCGTGTGCATCTCGTCCTGAACGTCGACGGCGTAGACCTTGCCGACGTGTGGCGCGACATCGTCGGTGTAGAATCCGGTTCCGCTTCCCAAGTCGGCGACAACGGAGTCTCTTTTCTCCGCGCCGGAGATGCCGAGCGCGCCGACTAGTTCCTCCATCGAGAGGTATCTGTACCTGCGTGCGGCGTCCTCTAACCTGTCAGCCATCGAAGGGTCGAAGGTGTGGTGTCCCATACGTCGACTTCGGCGTGCGGGCGGAAAACACCGTCTATCGCGGTTACAGTTCGACGTTCTTCTCAGTCGGTTTCCGAAACGGCTGTCTTCGCACCGCCTAGATACACCGCGGCGAGAACCAGAACTGCGATTGCGAAGTCGAGCGTGTGCTCCACGAGATGGTGGTAGCCCATCGGGACACGTCCCATCACAGTCCCGAACCCGACGACGGAGCGCAGAACGAGCGCGCCTATCGCTAGCGAAATCAGGAGGTAAGCCGTCTCACGCCGTCGGTGGTACGCCACGAGGCTCAGAAGAAAGACGACTGTAGTACCGATACCCGCGAGCAAGATGACCGACATTATGACCGGCGAACCCTGTACCTCCTGCCATCCCGGCACGAAGAAAGAGGAGAACAGAGAGAGAACGGAGAGGTGGTACGTCATCTCGGCTCTTCGAGCATCCTGTCGACCATCGTGACGAACCTGTCGACGAGCTTTTCGGAGAGCGACGGCGATATCTCGGACAGCATCTCTACCGTACGTTCCTCGTCGACAGCCGAAACCGTGACACGTCCGTCGTCGCCGTGTCTCTTCTCGACGAGTCCCTGTTCGGCGAGGCGTCCTGCGTGCCACTCAAACGTGCTCCTTGCTATCCCGAGCGCGTCGGCGACATCGTCCGGACGGCTCTCTCCGTTCTCGACGAGGTAGACGACTATCTCACGCGCCGTCTCGCGTCTCAGGAGAGCCAGCGCGCCACGGTCTTCCTCCGGAAAGCCCGTCGGGTAGAAATGTGTCCGTCCGTACAGGTC
>JAQZDD010000399.1 GCA_028751055.1 Euryarchaeota archaeon Ods04
ACCTGCGCGCCGCCAAGAGCATCATAGGTCTGCGTGTCCGGAACTGGACGAGCGCGTCCTGTTCGTCGGTCCAGAGTATGTCGACATCGGCTATCGCGTCGTGCTCCGAGATACCGCGTATCACGTCGGCAACTTCGGTTCCGGTGTCCACATCTATCTCCACGATACCGACGCCGTGCTCGTCGCCGGTGTCAGCCCCCGCGAAAGCCGAGATGACACGGAAGACGGTGTCGCGGTACTCCTTCGAGATATCTCGAACCCACGCACCCTCGGGTATCTCTATCGACAGTCTTGCTTCGGGCAACTTGGTACGGTTACGTTACGGTCACCCATAGAACTGTCCATGAACATGTTCCTGTCGCCCCTGCCTCATATGACTCAGGCATCGTCGTATCCGTCGGGGACGTAGACGCATAGAGGGTCGGTGCCGAAAGGGTCGCCTGTCTCGGCGTACGCACGCGACCTGCTTCCGCCGCAGAGCGCGCGGTACTCGCACGCGCCGCACTTGCCTCGTAGTTCGTCGGGGTCACGGAGACGACGGAACATGTCGGCGTTACGGTATATATCGACGACCGACTCCTCGCGGACGTTACCCGCGCTAAGAGGCAGGAATCCCGACGGGTAGACATCGCCCTTGTGGCTCACGAAGGCGAAGCCGTCGCCCGCCGTTACGCCGGCGCGGCGTGACGTGCCTGCGTCGCCTTCGGCGCGCTGCACACCGACGCGTCTGTAGTGGGGTGCCTCGGTCGTCTTCACGGCGAACGACCTCTCTCCGCTCACGTCGTGGAGCCACTCCATGGCAAGCTCTGCGCGCTCGGGCGTGACGGAGTCGAGAAGCGCGCCGCGTCCGACGGGGACGAGAAAGAAGACGCTCCAGAGTACCGCGTCTAACTCGTCGACGAGTTCTGCTATCTCGGACAGTTCGTCGACGGTCGAGGCGCAGACGGTCGTGTTTATCTGTAACGGAAGACCTACGGCGCGTGCGTCGGCGGCGGCACGTACTGTTTCGTCGAAGCTTCCTTCCTCGCCCCTGAAACCGTCGTGTGTCTCGGGCGTCGCGCCGTCGATGCTCAACGCCATACGTCGAAGACCTGCGTCTGCGAGACGGCGCACGTTCTCGGTCGTCAGGCTCGTCGTCCCGCTCGGCGTCATCGTGACGCGCAGACCGATTTCGTCGCCGTACTCAACGAGTTCGACGGCGTCTTCGCGTTTGAGTGGGTCGCCTCCGCTCAGGACGACGAGTTGTCCCTCGCTGAAGCCGCGCGCCTGTTCGAGAAGACGTTTTCCCTCACGCGTCGTGAGTTCGTCGGGATGTCTTTCGGGCTGTGCGTCCGCCCTGCAGTGGTCACAGGTGAGTTCGCACGCCTGTGTAAGCTCCCATATGAGGACGACCGGACGGCGTGACGTGTCCATGAGGGAAGTAGTCGCCGCCGACATATCGTACTTCTACCGAACATGCTAGCCTCACACGACGAACCATAGGCGAACGCTGATATGGGTAGAGGTGCCCGAAAAGAACGAGACGAAGTGACAACGACAGCCGTGTCCGTCCCCGTCGCCGAGATGGAG
>JAQZDD010000135.1 GCA_028751055.1 Euryarchaeota archaeon Ods04
CAGGACACGCCGGAGCGGGTTGTCGGACGCGCCGCCAGAGACTGTGACTGTGTAAATGTCGTGTCGCGGCTCGTCCCTCTCGCGCTCTGAGACGTTCGACACGATGCCGAGTCTGTGCAGCAGAAAGACGATACCATCCTTAACGTCCTCGCTCGTCGTGTGGAAGCCGAGCGTCGTATGGTTGTCGTCGGTCGTCTCGCTCCCGTCGCCCGCAAGGAATCCTCTGAGGAACGACTTGACGACGTCGGTGTCGCCGCTCAGGACGGGTTTTGGCACCGACTTCTCGCTCGGATGGTAAGAGCCGTGGTTCGCGCTGCCGAGTCCGAGGTCGTAGAGCACCTCGCGGAAGACAGTCGGGAAGCCCACCTCGTATGCCCTGTTCGACCACCGCACCGACGGCTCTACGCCGAGGACACGTTCGGCTCTCTCAACGACCTCATCAACGACTTCTTCGTCGGAGTTGTGGAGCGCGGGTCGTGTGGACGACAGCGTGCCTTCGGCGACGAATACGCCAAGGAGCCAAGCGAAGTCGTCGTCTATCTCTATCCGACGGCGCACGCCCGTAGACGAACCCTTGAGACCTACCATCTGTTCGTCTTGTGAAAGCGAAGACAGCGACGCTTCGTCGTCTATCCTTTCGAGAGTCCTGAGCCAAACCTTCTTCTTCGACAGTCTGTACGAAAGACCGCCGTCGAAAGCAGCACGCGTCCCGCTTCCGTGGTCAGAGCCGTTCCAGACTTCTTCGAGATACTCTTTGACACCCCCCTCGACGAAGACGTACGGCTCGTCGAGACAGTCGGCTACGTCGATAGTATCTTCTCCTGTGCTGTTCGGTTCGATGTCGAGTTCACGGGGCGCGACGACGAGGTCGCCTTCGCGTAGGTCACCGCACTCGACCTCCTCGATTCCGTCGTCGTAACGGAACAGGCTGTGGTTCGCAGTCACTTCGAGTTCGCGCCCGAACTGTGTCTCTACGCGCAGGACCTTCTCGTCGCCAGCACGGTACCTTATCGCTTTCTCTATCGGCATCGGGGACGAACGGTGGTTGTCGTCGAAGGCGTACGTCCGCCAGCCTTCGGAGAGACAGGTCTTCTTCTCGAACTTGCCGTCATGCTCGACAGGAGAATCGAGTTCATCCCAGAGTTCGTCGAACGTGACGAAACGCGTCTCTCCGTCGGGACCGAACGCAACCAGACGTGAGTCTTCCGCGACGCTTCCGCCGCGCTGGTCGGGGAGGTACTCGTGCGAGAAGTTGAGGAGAGCGTCCGAAAGGAGCGTGACGCAGTCCTCGTCGCCGTCGCACTGCTTCGAGGCAAGGTCGTTGACGACGAGCGAGTGCGTGTCCTCGACCGTGAGACAGTAGACGTGCTCTACGTCGCTCCTGACGTACTCGACCGACTCGACGGTGTCGGGATGCGCGTCCACGACATTCTCTTTACTGGAAGTATCAGCATACGTGGCACACACGCCGCCGTCGGTAACGGTACCGAGTTTCCGAGGCGTCAGAAGGCTGTCTCCGATGCTGATTTCCGACGCGCGTTTCGCTGTTACACATTCCGACTCGTTGGGAACCTGCATCTCGTGGTCGGGTGTGACGACTATTTCGCGTCCACCCCTCGTACCGAGTTTGACGAGGTGTTCGGGCGCGGTATGTCTGCTTACTGCTTTGACGGGCTTTACCGTCATCTTACCGCCGTCGTCTAGCGATGGGACCTCGACGCCTTCGGTTCCGGCGACCACCGTCCCGAAGTCATCCCTTCGGATGTCGTCCTTGCTGGCACCTTCGAATCTCTCTTCTACGAACTCCTCGACGGTTTCGTGTCTCAGGCATCCTTCCTCGTCGAAGAAAGGCATCTCCGTCTCGGGATGGAAGCAGTTCCTGCGTTTCGCCGCGTGAAAGAACGGATGCGCGTACCCGACCGACGCACCCGTGAAGCCGACGACACGCCCGAGTACGCCCGCGCTCGTGTGCGGCGCGAGACCCATGACGAGTTCGCCGACCAAGTCGTCCTTTACGTCGAGTTCGTGGTACGGCTCGACACCGTAGTACTGAACGAGGAGGTCGTCAACGAAGTCGGCGACACGTTTCAGGTGTTCCGCCGAGTCATGGCTCAGTACCACGTCCTGTGGCTTGAGTTCGACGACCTGTGTCTCGTCCGTCAACGGTTCGCCGTCGATGTCTTCTCCGTAGCCCATCTCGCGTAGACGTTCGACGGAGACGCCTATCTCGTCGGGGCGGAACGCCGTGAGAGGCAGGTCGGTCATGTCGTAACGGACGGTGCCGTCCTTGAACGTCGAGACGTCGTGCTTGGCGCGCAGGACGCCTTTTTCGAGCGGTTCGGGCGTCTTCCTCTCCGATGTCAGACCTTTGACGCATTTCAGGATGTCGTAAGTGGCGCGCTCGCCGACGTTGTCGAGAGCCTCGCGGTACCTCTCGTCTATACGCACGTCGAAACGCCGTACGGTAGTCGTCTCGCCGCCGCACCGCGGGCACTCCTCGACGCCCTCGTCTACCTCGATTTCGCACGACGGGCACCTCCGGACCGGTTCGGTGCGCGTACCGCAGCCGCAGACGTTCTCGTACGTCTCTTCTCCGCACGACGGACACCGGCGTCCGCCCGCGCCCACGTTTATCTTGCCGACGGTGTCGCGCATCGTCTCGGCATGCGAAGCCGCTTCATCTATGTCTCTTTGGGAGCCACCGGCGTCGCCGATGGGGAAGAGACAGTGCACCGCAGGACTCATTTCGCGTTTCTTCGACTTCTCGGGGCGTCCCATACGCGCGCCGACGCGCGTCGGTGCTCTTTCGCGTATCTTTACGCCCGCCGCTTCGCTCGCCGCTTCAAGCGCGCTGTCTCCTGCGGCGGATACGTCGAGACATTCGCCGAGCGCGTAGGCGTGGTAGTCTTCGACGCGCGCCTCCTCGTCTTCCTGTACGTGCGGCACGAGAAGCTTTTCGAGGATAGGTGCGGCTTCAGCGTTGAAGACGAGTTCGCCGTCGCCGTGCCGCACGACGGCGTCGCAGAGGACGTTGTACTCGTCGCGGTCGATATCGTGCCAGAGGTAGGTGTAACGCGGATGTAGAGGCACGCCGTACTTCCGCGACAGCCTGAACGCGCCTTTCGCCGGCAGGTCTTCTAGGTCGAAGGCGTGGCGCAGACCTTCCACGTCGGCTTCGCTCTCCTTCAGTTCCTGCACCCACCAGCCGTGCGTGTACGCGCCGGGGACGAGCGGATGGTTGTTCTCCAAGAACTCGCCGTAGTTCAACGCGATTTCGCCGATATCGACGATACGTTCGACGCCGTTGCGCACACGTCGTGCCTCTTCCTCTGTGTCGATACGCCGCACTTCGCCGTTCGAGAGGACGACTGTCGGTCCTTCGATTCCGTCGACGGGCGCGACGCCCTCCGCCTTGCCCGGACGTTCCGTCTTTATCTGCGTCCCCGCGGCTAAGAAGTCGTCGAAGATTACCATCGTCGCGGGCGAGACGCCCGCCGCCGCGAGACCCGTGTTGCGCGCCCTCGCGTAACGGAGACGGAAGCCGCCGGGACGTGACGGATGCGAGAAGATAGGGCGTCCGGCTGTGAGGTCTTCGAGGAACTTGGGGTTGGGCTTGACGCCTTCTTCCTCTTCTTCGTCATCCTCTTCTTCGATGTCCTCTTCGCCATCGGAGCTATCGGACGAAGACGTGTCGTGCATCAGCTTCTCTATCCAGTCCCAGCCGTCCATGTCGAGAGCGTCGACGTACTTCTTGATTTTGGGTGCTTTGAGCGCGATACCCTCGGCGGCCACGAGACACATACCGCCGCGTCCTCGGTTGGTGTCTATCCTTTCGAGGTCGCGGTATCCGGAGACTTCGCGCTCGGTCGTGGGTTCGCCGTCGAGACAGATGGGGCAGTTATCGATTATCAGACGTGTCTCCTTGTCCTTGGGCGTGTACTGAAGACCCGTTTCCTCGGCGTAGAGATTTATCTCCTCTATGTACCTCTCGACCTCGTCGTCGCGCGGCTTGTACGCGTCCACACCGAGCGACGAACCCACGTAGTCAGCTATGAGGACGCTGAGAGCCTGCGCCGTTCCGCCCGCGCTCCTTATCGGTCCCGCGTACTCGACGCGCAGGTACTCGGTTCCGTCGTCGTTTTCGAGTAGGTCGACGCCATCGATTCCCTCGATGGGTGCGGCGACGACGCCTTCGGTAAGGAGCGCGACCGCCGTACGTATCGCAGCCTCGGCTTTGTCGACGCGCGTCTCGGGCGGGAACTTTCCGTCGGCGAACTCCTCGGCGAGACGTAGCGCGACGTCCTCCCTGCTGTCCTCC
>JAQZDD010000391.1 GCA_028751055.1 Euryarchaeota archaeon Ods04
GGCTTCGACTGTTTCTTAGCGGCGGACGAGGTTGGTGACGAAGGCAGCGTCGTCGGTGTCGACATGACGCCCGAGATGGTCGAGAAGGCGCGCGACAACGCCGCCGAGAACGGCTTCGGGAACGTCGAGTTCCGTCTCGGCGAGATAGAGAACCTTCCTGCGGCGGACGAGTCTTTCGATGTCCTCATCTCGAACTGCGTCATCAACCTGTCGCCCGACAAGAAACGTGTCTTTGAGGAGGCATACCGTGTTCTCCGCCCCGGCGGACGTGTCGCAGTCTCCGACGTTGTGAGAGCGGATGATATACCCGACTCTCTCGTCGGCGACATCGACGCCCTTTCGGCGTGCGTAGCGGGTGCCGAACCGCCCGAAGCCATCGGGAACTACCTGAAGGACGCGGGCTTTGTCGATGTGAACGTCGAGCCTGAGTCCGACAGCAAGGAGTTTATTCAGGACTGGGACGCCCGAACCGACCCGTCGGAGTTCATCGTCTCGGCATCGATAACCGCGACGAAGCCTGAGATCGAGTAGAAAGTTGAGCACAAACCCGAACGAGACAAGCACAAGCTACAAAACCGCTCCGACCGTACGCCGCGTATGAAGAAGGTCGACGACCTCATAGAGAGCGCGCGCGAACTCAAGGAGCGCGGTCTCAAGAGCGGCGAAATCGCCGACGAGCTAAACGTCTCGCGCGAGACGGCGAACTGGCTCCTGACGCGTTCGCCGACCGACAAGGACGACGACGCGCCCGGCGACATACATCTCGACTGGTCTGCTGTCGGAAGAAGCTCGCACAGGATGTCGCTCGTCGCGGCGGCGATGAAGGACCTGATAGACGAAACCACTGACAGCGAGCCGGATGTCGTGGTCGGAATAGCGAAGGCTGGCGTGCCCCTCGCCACGTTCGTCGCGCGTGAGTTCGACGCAAGACTCGCCGAGTACACGCCGCGAAAGCAGAAATGGGGCGAAGACGACCCTGACTACGACGAACTCAGCGGCTCTTTCAGCAGGAACTTCGCGGAGGTCGACGGCGAACGCTGTGTCGTCGTCGACGATGTCATCACGAGCGGCAGGACGATGACCGAAGCCGTCCGTTTCGTCGAGGAGCGCGGAGGGACGCCGGTCGGTGCCGTCGTGCTCGCAAACAAGTCGGAGATGTCGAAGATAGACGGCGTCGAAGTCAAGTCGCTCTTAGGCGTCATAAGGGTAGAGTGAGTGATGGAAGGCAGACAGAGAGCTGAGAGAGACGACGCACATCTCACGACGGGATGCGACGCGCTTGACGACGCGCTCGGCGGCGGCTTCCCGCGAGGTGCCGTCTCGCAGGTCTACGGCGAACCCAGCGCGGGGAAGACCAACATCTGCCTGCAGACAGCTGTCGAGGCTGTCAAGGACGGTGGGGGCGTCGTCTACATCGACACCGAGGGACTGAGCCTCGAAAGGCTGAGACAGATAGGCGGCGACGGCTTCGAAGACCGCGCACACAACTTCATCGTGAAGGATGTCTACGACTTCGAGGAGCAGGCTGTGGCTGTCCGCGACGTGGAGAACATCGCCGCCGAAACCGACTTGGTCGTGCTCGATTCGGCGACAGGTCTCTACCGTGTCGAACC
>JAQZDD010000196.1 GCA_028751055.1 Euryarchaeota archaeon Ods04
CCGAGTCTGCTCGGACGCAGAACCGCGCCCTCGTGTACGACTACATCGTCCTCGTTCACGTCCTCGCCCGCGTAGGCGACGTTCTCCCCCTCTGAGACGGCGACGGAGACCTCGACGGTTCCGCCGACCTCATCCGTCTCCTCGACACGCACGACGGCGTCTGCACCGTCGGGTACCGCGCTGCCTGTATGCACGTACGCCGCTTCGCCGCCCGAAACCTCGTCTTCGACGGAGTCGAGACGAGAGGGCGATGCGTCGCTCGCTTCGTGCGTGTCGCGCGCCCGCACGGCGTATCCGTCCATCGCGGCGCGGTCGTAGTGCGGCACGGGACGTTCAGCCACCACGTCCGACGCGGCGACGCGTCCGACGGCTTCGTCCACACCGACGTTCTCACCTTCCAAGGTCTCGAAAAGGGGCAGAAACTCGCCGAGAGCCTCGTCGAGTGTCACGTTCTCACGGAAGCCCTTTCGCATGCCCATTCTACGCGAACGCCGCGGATAAATACGACGGTGAGACAACGCGACTCAGCCTCCGCCCACGAGTATCGCGTCGGTCTCGTCGAAGCCAACCACCACGTCGTCGCCTACCTGCACGTCGGAGAAGCCGTCTATCCTTGCGAGTATCTCTTCGCCCGACTCGACGCGTACACGCGCCTCGGTGTAGCTTCCCATCTCCGTCACGTCCGTCACCTCGCCGCCGAAGACGTTCTCCTTTGTTTCCGGCTCCGTTTCGAAAACCTTCACGTCCTCAGGTCTCACATAGACCGTCACCTCGTCGGCGTCAACGTTCTTCGCCTGTCCGTTGACGCGCAGACGCGTGCCCGTCGGAAGCTCGACCGACGAACCCGTGTCGTCGAGCGTACCCTCGAACCTTGCCGACTCGCCGACGAACTCGGCGACGAAACGCGTCTCCGGACGCCGGTATAGTTCGCGCGGCGTGCCCTCTTGCTCCTTGCGTCCGCCGTTGAGAACGACGATACGGTCGGAGACGGATATCGCCTCCTCTTGGTCATGCGTCACGAAGAGCATCGTCACACCCGTCTCGACCTGTATCCGTTTTATCTCGTCCCTGAGTTCCCTTCTGAGCGCGCGGTCGAGTCCCGTCAGGGGTTCGTCAAGGAGCATTACGTCGGGTTCGTACGAAAGAGCACGTGCGAGTTCGACGCGTCTCGCCTCGCCGCCGCTGAGTTCATCAGGACGCGCTTGGGCTTTCTGCGACACACCCACGAGTTCGAGCACCTCGTCGGCGCGTCTCCTGCGTTCCTCTGCGTCGTCGACGTGTGGCTTCAGCGCGTACTCGACGTTACCGCGCACCGTCATACGTGGGAAGAGCGACGGACTCTGGAAGACGACACCGACGTTTCTCTCCTCGGGCTTCTTAGCTGTCACGTCCTCGCCGCGGAGGATGACGCGTCCTTCGTCGGGTTCCACGAGTCCTGCGACAGTCTTGAGCACCGTCGTCTTGCCACATCCGCTCGGTCCTAAGAGCGTCACGAACTCGCCGTCATCCGCGGCGAAGGACAGTCTCTCGACCGCCGTCTCGCCGCCGTACGTCTTCGTCAGGTTTCTTACTTCGAGCATATCTATCAGCCCCTCACCGTGGGTATACGTTCAAGCCTCTGTACCGCGACTATGACGACCGTGGTTATAGCTATCAGGACGAGCGACAGAGCGACGACGCCGTCGATACCGCCAGCGATGAAGTCAACCCAGATACGTGTCGGCATCGTCCGCGGGTTGTAGGCGGTCATCATCGTCGCGCCGAACTCGCCGACTGCGCGTGCGAACGTCAGCACGACGCCAGCCGCAACCGCGCTCCTCGCCGAAGGGAGCGAGACGTTCCAGAACGTCGCCAGCGAACCGTGTCCCATGGTGCGCGAAGCCTGTTCGAGGTGTTCGTCTACCGCCGAGAAGCCTGCGCGCGAGGTTATGACGACGAAAGGTGCCGAGACGAATGTCTGTGCGAGGACGACGCCGACGAGGCTGTCCGTCAGGGGCACGCCGACCGCCGACGCCGCACCGCCGACCGTCGTGAACCTTCCGAAGCCCATCAGGAGCATCGCTCCGCCGACTACGGGTGGCAGGACGAGAGGCAGTATTACCACAGACTCGACAAAGACCTTGCCACGGAACTCTGCGCGCGCAAGAAAGTAAGCAAGAGGTACGCCGAAGAACGCCGCTATCGCCGTTGCGACGGGCGCGGTCACGAGCGAGTTGACGACCGCTTCCTGTGTCTCGGGCGCGCGCAGGTCGCCGGCCACATCCGCGCCGCGCGTGCCGGCGAAGAAGGCTACGAAAGGATAGACGAGGTACGCGAGCAGAACCGCGCCGAGTGCGGCGAAGACGTAACGCTCTTTCGGCGTCTTCATCCGCGCACCTCCCCGGGAACGTCGCCGTGGAACTCGACATCGGGGAGCGTCAGCCCCATGTCGAGAAGTATATCCCTGTTTTCGAGTAGGTAGTTGACGAAGTCGTAGCCTGCCTCGGCGTTGTCCGCCGTCTCTGTGACAGAAAGGTTGTACAGAACCGGCGTGCCGCGTGCCACGTATCCCTCGTCGGTCGTGTACGAAACCTCGGCGTACTCGTCTGCACGGTCAGGGTCGGCGAAGCTGTATTCATCGGGGAACTCGTGAAACGGCATACCGTGGTCGACAGCCATGTTCCTGTACACGACAGCGGCGGCACGGTTGCCCGAACGGACGCCCGCGAGCAACTGAGGCTCCTCGGGTTCCTGATAGACCTTTGTGAGCATCTCGTCGGTGAATCCGTCGATACCGTACTTCTCCTCGGCTATCTTGAATGCGTGCACCGCCCTGTATCCGAGAGGGTCGAGGTCGGGGTCGCTTATCGCAACGTCGCCTTCGTCTGCGTCGCGTAGCACGTCGTACCATGCGTCGCCGGATTCGAGACGTTCGCCGACCTCTGTGCGTCCGTCGTACGCGATGCCGACCGAGTTCGAAGCGAAGACGACATCCCAGACGACGTACTCGTCGTACAGCCTGTCACGGAGGAGCTGTGCGTCGGCACTCACGACAACATCAGGGTTCTTCTGCCCGCTCTCGACCATACGTATAGCGGCGTTGGTTCCGTAGTACTCGCCGCTGTACGACGTTTCCGTGTCGCGCTCGAAAGCCGGACCGACGCCTTCGTCGAGCGTCACGGCGAGGCTACCGGCGGACAGGACGCTCACGCCGTCGGCTCCGAGACAGCCTGACGTGCCCGCTACAGTTCCCGCCGCGGCGACGCCGGCGAGCGTCGACAGGAACCCCCTCCTTCGCATATGTGTAAACTGCATCCGGTTAAGGTAAAGCTTTATGTTAACCGAA
>JAQZDD010000088.1 GCA_028751055.1 Euryarchaeota archaeon Ods04
CGCCGACGTTGTATACACGGACGCGTGGGTCAGCATGGGCGAGGAAGGCAAGGACGACTCGGCGTTCGAGCCGTTTCAGGCGAACACCGAACTGATGTCGGGTGCCGCCGACGACCACGTCTTCATGCACTGCCTTCCGGCACACCGAGGACACGAGGTCACCGACGGTGTCATAGACGGTCCGAACTCGGTCGTCTGGGAACAGGCGGAGAACCGGATGCACGCCCAGATGTCGCTTCTTGTCAGGCTCCTGCGTACGTAAATGTTAAACGTAAGCAGCACCAAAAGGCAAGTATGACGAACACAAAGAAGAGAACCCCGCAGGAGCAAGACACCAGCAAGCTCGAAGAAATCCTCAACAACATCAGCTGGAAGAAGGTTCTTGTCATCGTCTTCGGTGTCTTGATGATGGTTCTCTGGCCCATCTCGATGGTCACGAACATATAAGAATATTCAAACCAACCGACGACGTTTATTCTGCCGCGCGAGGGTAGCTTAGCCAGGCCAACAGCGGCGGACTTAAGATCCGCTCCCGCAGGGGTTCCTGGGTTCAAATCCCAGCCCTCGCAATGGAGTGAGCTTTTGCGAACGGAATGAGAAGGCGGGGATTTGAATTAGTGAGCGAACATGAGTGAGCGACCGTAGTTCAAATCCCAGCCCTCGCAATGGAGTGAGTTTTTGCGAACGGAATGAGAAGACAGGGATTTGAGCAGGGAACGAGTGAACGAACTGACCGTAGTTCAAATTTGTAAGCCACCTTTGTGTGACGCCGAAGCTCATAAGCCGAACGAACACACGTATAACAAAGATGCGCAACCACGTCGTCGTTCTCGGATACAGCTACCTCACACGTCCCGTCCTTGACAGGCTCGGGAAACGTGTCGAGTATGTAGTCGTGGCGACCGACAGCGAACTCGCTGAACGTCTCCGGAGCCGTGGCTACAAGGTCGTCGAGGCGGAGTCGATAAACGAAGAGGCTCTCTTGGAGGCGGACATCGAAAACGCAACCGCAGTCGTCGTGGCGAGCGACAGCGACGCGGACGACTCCCTTGCCATACTCACGGCGCGCGACATCAACCCGGAGGTTGAGATAGTCGCCGTAGCGTCGAACTCGGAGAACGCCGAGAAGCTGAGACGTGCCGGCGCGGACACGGTCATAAGCCCAGCCGACATAGTCGGGAAGCTCTTGGTCGAGTCGGCGATGACAGGGGAGGACACGTCGGAGTTGGTGGAGAAGATACACAAGAGGGCTGTCGAGGATTAAACAGGACGGGACGATACAGAAAGGGCGGGGACACCAAGGACGAGGAAGACGCGAAAAGGACAGGCTCTAAGCTTCGTCGCTCTCGTCTTTCCGGCTGTCTTCCTCTCCGGCTTTCGCGTCGTCTCCCGCGCCGGTGTCCGTACCTGTGTCCTTGTCTTCGTCTGTGTCGTCTCCGGCTTCGTCGTCTTTAGTTTCCTCTTTCACGTCGTCCGCCGCGTCTTCTTCGTCTCCGTCTACACCTTCCTCTTCGTCCTTGCTCTCCACCTCCCCGTCTTCTTCGCCTTCTTTGTCTTCGTCAGGAAACTCCTCTTCCATCATCTCGTCGACCACCTTGCCCGTGTCGACGCCGGTCAGAGCCGACTCGACGAGGAGGTCGCCCACGACCGTCACGGGGCTGATGACGGTGTCGGCACCCGCGCGGCGTAGCTTTCTCAGGTTGTCCTCGTCGGCGGCTGAGACGACGATACGTGCGTCAGGGTTCATGTGAGAAGCCGTGAGGATAGCGAGTGCGTCTTCGGCATCGTCGTTCGTCGCCGCGACCACGGCTCTAGCCCTGCCCACACGCGCCTGTTCGAGAGCCGTCTCGTCGCTCGGGTCGGCGTTGACAACCATGTAGCCGCGCTCCCTCAGCCTCGACGCAGTGTCGGCACTATCGGTTAGAACGACGAAGTCGGTCTTTTTCTGCAGTTCGGTTAGTATCGGCTCTGTCGTGTCGCTGTATCCTAGAACGACGACGTGGTCTTCGAGAGCCTCTAACTGGAGCCTCGTCATCCTACCGAGAGCCTTCGAGAGACGAGCCTCTATCGCGGGCGTTATCAACGTGGCGAGCGAGAAAGCGAACGCCGCGGTTCCGACGATGATGAACGACACGGCGAACGTCCGTGATAGCTGTGTCGTCGGCACGGCGTCACCGTATCCGACCGTGCTGATAGTGATTACCGTGTAGTAGAAAGCGTCGATAGGCGTCTGTATGTTTTCGTATCCGTCGCGGAGCGCGTAGCTTCCGACCGTGCCGTACAGGAGTGCGGAACCGAGCGCGCCGACAGCCGCCCACTGTCCTTGGTTGAGCGTCAGGTGACGTGAGAAACGTGACCTGTTTGCTACCACGTTCGGGATAGCCGCGAGCGAAAGCAAGACGAGCGGCACCGAGAGCACGTTCGACTGCGCGACTCCTTGGAGTGCGGTTATGGGAAGCAGGGCTAACGACGTGTACCAAGCTAGCCGTAGACGGCGTTGGAGTCCCCACGCGCTCAGGAGCATGGCGAACCCCGTGAAGGCACCCGTCAGCGAAACCGCGGTACGGACGGTTGCGGGCACGTACTCCGCCAGAGGCGTCACGTACGGCTGGTAAGAAAGGGACACTACGCCAGTCACGACCGACAGGATACCCACGACGACGGTCAGAAGGACAGCGACGGATTCCCGATTAGCCATGCGTGGTTTAGTGAGTCGCTTCGTGTATGTTTATACGTTACGCTGACACTCAGCCTTCTATCTCATCTACCGTGTACGGTCCGGCTATCATCACGATGAGTTCGACTCCTGCCCAGACGGCGAAGAATAGGAAGATGTACGCGAGATACAGGTTGATATCGCTTAGCAAGTAAGCCATAAATCCGAGACCCACGGAGGTGAGAGCCGTCGATAGATATGGGTTCCTTCCTTTCGTACCCAGACCGAGCGACGACGAAAGGATGTTGAGGACGGTTACGGTGGCGAGGAAGGGCAGGAGCGCGGCACCTACAGTGACACGCGAGGCGAGAGTATCGTCGTTGTCGTTAACGGTCACGGTCTCGGAGCGTACGTCGGTTCCGACGTACGACTCGTAAGTGCTCTTCGCGTCGTCACGCGACTTGAACCAGTAAGGCAGGTCCTGTACCTCACCTTCGTAGCTCAGATAGCCGTCCTCGCCCTCAACTGCGTAGCCGCCCGCGTTCTCGACTATACGCCAGCCGTTTCCGAGCGAGAAGGTGCGTCGCTGTTTCTCGCGTCTCTCGGAGTGCTTCCGGTACGCTTCTTCCGCCTCCTCGGCTGAGCCGAACTCGGAGCGCTCCCTTCTTGAGCTTCCGTCCTTGCCGATGTAGACGCGCCCGCGTCCGCCGCGTTTGGAGATGTAAAACACGTCCCCCTCACGGAAGAGGAACCAGCCGTAGCCCATCTTGTCGACCTTCTCGCGTCGGTCCTCTCCGTCGTCTTCTCCGTCCTCGCCGCCCATCTCCCAAGGGTCTTCCCATCTCTTCCGTCTCTCACGCGTCCTTCTCTTGTGTTCGCTCTTCGTAGACGTACGTGTCTGCGTCTGAGAACCCGTGCTCCGCACGTCGTCCGACGAGTCCTGCTCAGGGGTAACAGCACCCGCGCCGGTCGTGCTTCTCTTTTCGGCACGTTTCCGCATCACCTCGTAGGCGTCACGTATACGTACGAACCGCTCCTCGGCGTCTTCGGCGTCGCTCACGTCGGGATGGTGTTCCTTCACCATCTCCCTGTAAGCGTCGCGCACCTCGTCCTCCGTCGCGTTACGTGCGACGCCGAGCACCTCGTGAGGTTCGCGGTCAGCCATCGGGAGATGTAGGATTTCTTATGTAATAAAGTTCGGGAAGACAGACGCGCGCTCCGAGAAACGTAACCGCCCCGTTGGTGGAGACTCGCCGGTGGAGACTTAACGCTCGCGCACGTAATGCAGGCATGGACGCAGAAAAAACCGAACTTCCATCGACCGACGAGGAGTGGCGAGAATGCCTGACGGAGGACGAATACCGCATTCTGCGCGAAGCGGGTACGGAGCCGCGTTTCTCGGGTGAGTACGTCGACCACAAGGAGGACGGGACGTACACGTGCGCAGGATGCGGCGCGGTGCTTTTCGACTCCGAAACCAAGTTCGGCTCAGGCACCGGCTGGCCCAGCTTCTACGACGCGAAGGAGGGCGCGGTCGAGTTTCACGAGGACAGGAGCGCGGGGATGGTGCGCACAGAGGTCGTCTGCGCCAACTGCGGCGGACATCTCGGGCATGTCTTCGACGACGGTCCGGAGCCGACGGGCAAGAGGTACTGTATAAACAGCGTCTCTCTCAACTTCGAGGGCGAGGACTGAGACCGAACGAAGATAGGAATGGACGAGAAGACCACACGCAAACGTATCGCAGACCACCTGCGCGACAGGGACGCGAAGCCGTCGGAGATAGCCGACGCACTCGACGTGCACGTCGACTCGGTGTACGCGCACCTTGAACACGTCTCGCGGTCTGTCGAAGGCGAAGGAGGACGTATGCTCGTCGCGCCGCCCGAGTGCGCCGAATGCGGCTTCTCGGAGTTCGACTATCCGCTTTCGCGTCCGTCGAAATGTCCTTCGTGCAAGAGCGAACGTCTCGAAGAGCCTGTGCTGCGCGTCGAAGAAGGATAGGGGAACTTAGAGCTATTCGCTCACGGGCGTCTTGACGACCGTCACCGGCGTGCTCGACGTGCGCAGGACGCGCTCCGTCACGCTACCGAGCATCTGTCTGTACTCGCCGGGACGTTCCTTCGTACCCATGATGACGAGGTCGGGACCGTTCTCGTTTATGTAGTCGAGTATCTCCTCGTGCGGCACGCCGTGACATATCTCGGTGACGACCTCGACACCCGCGGCGCGTGCGTCGTCGGCGACCTCCTCGACGGCGTCCTCGCCGTCCTGTCTGAGCGCGGACTCCAGACCTTCTTTGTCGTGGACGTACTCGTCGCCCGAGTACGCGCCGTAGACCTTCTCGTCGACGACGTACAGGATGTGCAGCGTCGCGTCGTGCGCCGCCGCCGTCTCTACCGCGCTTTCCGCCGCGCGCTCGCTCGCAACTCCGCCGTTCGTCGGGAACAGTATCGTTTCGTACATGCCATATAATTCTACGTCGCGGACTGTATATCTACCGGAGTCCGACCACACAGAAAGTTAGCCCACACATCTCTAAGCCTAATTTTCTTAACAGGAAACGAGTTAAACCACCGGGGCGTACGTGTATACGATGGTAACGAGACGCTCGTTTCTCGGCGTGGTAGCGTCCTCCGCGACAGCAACCGTCGCGGGATGTTTAGGCTCACGGTCAGAGGAACCCGAGGAAGACGGCACCGGTGCAGGTGGAACAGACGAACCGCATGAAGACGCCTTGGGGACGCCGAACCTCACAGACGTGACAGCCACGATGCACACGACGCCTGCGTGCGCCTGCTGCGACGCTTACGCCGACTACTTCGCCGATGAGACAGGTGCCGAGGTCGAGAAGCAGGTACACGACGACCCGACGGGCATCAAGCAGGAACTCGGCGTTCCCGAGGAACTCGTAAGCTGTCACACTGTCGAG
>JAQZDD010000225.1 GCA_028751055.1 Euryarchaeota archaeon Ods04
CCCTCCATGCCGGTTCGCTTCTCGCTTCGCTCGTCGCTCACGGGCGTGGAGGGATTTGAACCCCCGACCGTCGGATTAGAAGTCCGATGCTCTATCCGGGCTGAGCTACACGCCCTGTTCGTCATTCGTACGTCTTTCTAAACTGTCTTGCGGTTCGTAGTAGCGAGGAGCGTCACAAAAACAGACGTTATAACCTCTCCCGACGTAGTCAGACCATGTCGAAAAACGACCTCGTTGACAGGCTCGTCGTCGAGGAGTTCGAAGTATTCGCGGACGACGCACTCGGCTACACGGCTGACCGCGACCGTGCCGTCGAAAGCCTCGTGAACAACGGCGTCGCCGACGACGAGGCGTACAGGGCGTGGGTGGAGTTCGAGAGACGTTACCTGACGACGGGCGACGGCGGTCTGACGCTCTCGGCGCACGCGCTCGACAGGGCAAGCGCGCTCGGCAAGCAAGTCGCCGTAGACGAGGACGTGCGCGCCGAAATCTACGAAGCCCTCCGCGAAGCAGACGGACGTATGAGCGAGGACGGCTTACGCGGGCGTGTCGATGCGTCGGACGCCGAGTTCGAGCAGAGCCTCTGGACGCTCCGCCGGAGAGGTGTAGTCGAGACGCGCACCGACGCGTACGGTGACGACAGGTCGGTCGTCCTCACGGAGCCGAGCAGGTGAGTTCTCGCGGCGTACCGTCAGCCATACGTCGGTGCTCCGCATACGGTAGACTGAACTAGTGAGAACGATGAACGACGGCGACGAACAGGTAATGACAGAGGAACAGTACGAGAAGCTCATGGAGAGCGTCGCGGACCACAAGCAGTCGGAGAGCGGGGGGCGCGCAATCTACGAAAACCCCGGCGTGAAATGCATGAATCCGCGGTGTCCGCACGGCGAGTTCGACGCGTTAATCGTGAGCGACATAGGCTGGATGGAGTTCACGACACACGGCGCGCTTTCGATGTGCATGTGTGAGGTCGACACCGAAGAAGGACGGAAGAAGCTGATGTTCATGCACGAGCTTTAGGCACAGGAGGTAGTTACGCGGCGTTCTTACGCGTCTGTTCGTCGTCGGCTTCTGGCACCGCCGTTAGGCGTCGTTGCCGCTACAGTCGGCGTCTTCACTTACCGCCGTCGCTACCGTCGTCGTCGCTACCGTTGTCGTCGCTACCGTTGCCGTCAGCATCGCCAGCCTCGCCGTCGCTGTCGCCTCCGTTGCCTCCATCTTCTCCATCTTCTCCGTCCCCGTCCGTCGGCGCGGTGTAGTACGCCGTATGCCCATCCTCGTGCTTGTTTTCGAGTTCGGAGTTGGGTATCACCTTACCCTCCACGTCGCCGAGGTACGTCAGGCTTGCGAGGTGCACCGTCATCTGCGTCAGTATAGCTGAGTACGAAGCGTAGTCGTCCTCCGCCTCCGGCGTCTTGGCGTCGAAAGCGTGCTCGTGTATCTCCATCGCCGTGAACGCCTTTCCTCTGTTGACTTCGAGAAACTCTACTATCCTCTCCATCGCCGTAGGTCCGGTATCGGTTCCTTCCCACGGTTCGGAGTCGGTCTTTATAGGCACGCTAACCAGAAGGAGATGAGGGCATATTACGTTTCGTTTCTGTGCCCGAGCAGACCGTATCTACGCTCACTCGACGTTGAAGCCTTCGTCCTTGAGTATGTCGGCGACACGTCCGCGGTGGTTGCCCTGAAGCTCGACGGTGCCGTCCTCCGCGGTGCCGCCGCACGCCAGCTTCTTCTTGAGCTTCGTCGCTATCTCGCTCACGTCGATGTCGGTGGGGTCGAAGCCCTCGACTATCGTGACCTCCTTTCCGTACCGACGCTCCTCCACGCGTATGTTGATGCTCTGAGACTCCTTGGCGACGTCCTCACAGATACAGAGGTCGTCGGGAAGCCCGCACGTCGGGCACACCTCAGGCACGCCGAACCACCCTGCCGGTTTCAGGTCTTTGGGTCACTTTCATCAAATTGGCGAAGACAGAGACTTGGCTTCGCGTGCCGTCTCCATCAGCATGACTATGTCGCCCTCTCTGACCGGTCCGACAGCGTTTCTCGTCAGCACACGTCCCTTGTCGGAACCCTGCAGGACACGTGCCTTGACCTGCATCGCTTCTCCATGCATCCCTGTCTTTCCAACTATCTCGACCACCTCGGCGGGTGTCGCACCGTCGTTTTCGTTTGCGTTTTCTTCCGATTCTGACATCTTGACGCCCTAGATAACTGGGGCATGCTGAATAAGGGTTACGCTTGTTCGCGCCGTTCGGAACGCCAGTCGTGGAACTGCTCCTCGACCTCCTCGCTGACCCTGACACCGTAGTCGGACAGAACGTCGTTGTAGACTCTGAGCGTCCTTTCGTCGAGTTCAACGTCGATGTCGGGGGGTATCATAGGCACGCCGAAGGTGTCGATAGACACGACCTCCTCGCCGTTCTCGGTCTCCTCTGTGTAAAGCCGGTAGCGCACGCTCCCCCAGATGCTGCCGTCGCCACGCTCCTTCAGAGTCTGGTTTATCTCGTTTATCTTGCTCAGGTCGTCGTCGGCGAGACGTGGGTCTTCACGAACTACTTCTTCCTGAGCGGTTCTCACGGCGTTTCTTATCCAGTCGTCGAGGAGGTCTTCCGCCTCCCGCATACGTTGACGAGGTTCCGTCCGCATTTTCGCCGACTACGGAACCGCGGACTATATATACCGATGATAGTTGACAGCTCTTTGTAACGAGTATCGGCATCATAATACATGGTATCAGCAGCATAATAACCGGTAAGCAACGGCACAATAACCGTAAGAGCAGGTTAAGTAACTTAACCCAGACATACGCGGGACGTAAACCGTCGGCGATAATCAGGGACGTGCGGCGGTCTACACCGTCGAATGGAATGCTTACCGTAGACTTAGTCGATACCTAGGTCTTCCTCGACACGTTCACGAAGCTCCTGTCCGAGGTCGCTCATGGCGACGTTGATACGCGAGACCTGCGCCCACGACTCGACATCGTCGGCGTAGTCGCGCGTCTTCCAGTCCTTGGGGAGAGAGGGTGCCTCGTAGCCCACGCG
>JAQZDD010000351.1 GCA_028751055.1 Euryarchaeota archaeon Ods04
GCGCGAAGGCATCATGGAGGGCGACAGCCTCAAGGGACAGGACGTACGCGAAGGTCTCACAGCCGTCCTGAGCGTCATGGTTCCCGAGCCACAGTTCGAGGGGCAGACGAAGACGAAGCTTGGGAACAGCGAGGTACGCGGCGTCGTCGAGAAGGTAGTAAACGAACGTCTCAAGACGTACTTTGAGGAGAACCCCGACGCTGCACGTGCGATAGCACAGAAGGCTGAGGAAGCCGCACGCGCACGACGTGCCGCGAAGAAGGCACGCGAACTCCAGAGGCGTAAGAGTGCTCTCGAATCGACGGCTCTGCCCGGAAAACTCGCCGACTGCCAGCGCAGGGAGCGCGAGGGAAGCGAGCTTTTCGTCGTCGAGGGCGACTCGGCGGGCGGAAGCGCGAAGCAGGCGCGCAAACGCGAGACGCAGGCGATTCTACCTCTCAAAGGCAAGATTCTGAACGTCGAGAAGCACAGGCTCGACCGTGTGCTCGAAAACGACGAGATACGTTCGCTTATCACCGCTCTCGGATGCGGCGTGGGCGAGGAGTTCGACGCCGACGAGGTGAGGTACGACAACATCATACTCCTGCTCGATGCGGACGTTGACGGCGCGCACATACGCACGCTCCTCCTGACGCTGTTTTACAGACACATGCGTCCTCTCTTAGAGCGCGGACACGTCTACGCCGCACAGCCCCCTCTCTACCGTATCCGGTGCGGAAGCGAGACATACGACGTTATGACGGAGGAGGAACGTGAACGTGTCGTAGAGGAGGAGTGCGGCGGAAAGGCTGACAACGTTCAGCGTTTCAAGGGTCTCGGTGAGATGACGCCTCAGCAGCTGTGGGAGACGACCATGAACCCGGAGAACCGTGTCCTGAAACGTATCACCGTAGAGGACGCGAGCGCGGCGGACAGGATGTTCAACGTCCTCATGGGCGACAAGGTAGCACCGCGTAAGGAGTTCATCAAGGAGAACGCAGAAGAAGCCGAATGGGTGGACATATAGAATGAGCACGGAAGACACAGAACCGGCGGACGTAGGAGCGGGCATGTACCCCGACGTGAAGGCGGCGCGCGTCGAGAACGTCCGTGTCGAGGACGAGATGGAGCAGTCTTACATCGACTACGCGATGTCGGTCATCGCGGGACGCGCCCTCCCCGACGTACGTGACGGTCTCAAGCCGGTGCATCGTCGCATACTCTACGCGATGGAGTACGAAGGCATAACGTCGCGTTCGGGACACAGGAAGTCGTCGTCGGTCGTGGGTACGGCGATGGGTAACTGGCATCCGCACGGCGACAAGGCGATATACGACGCGCTTGTGCGGATGGCGCAGGACTTCTCGATGCGGTATCCGCTCGTCGACGGGCAGGGCAACTTCGGTAGCATGGACGGCGACCCCGCGGCGGCGATGCGTTACACCGAGGCGCGTATGTCGAAGCTCGCCGAGGAGATGCTCGCCGACATAGACAAGGACACCGTCGACTGGCAGTCTTCGTACGACGACCGTGTCGACGAACCTGAAGTGTTGCCTGCGGCGTTTCCCAACCTGCTGGCGAACGGTTCGAGCGGCATCGCCGTCGGTATGTCGACCAACATACCGCCACACAACTTAGGCGAGGTCATCGACGCCGCCGTCACTCTCATCGAAAATCCCGACGCTACGGTCGCCGACCTGATGGAGCACGTGCAGGGTCCCGACTTCCCGACAGGCGGAAAGGTCGTCGGACGGAACGCAGTAGCGCGCGCCTACGAGACTGGACGCGGAAAGCTGACGGTGCGCGGCGTGACCGAACTCGAAGAAGAAGAGGGACGTGTCCTGATAACGGAGATGCCGTATCAGGTCGACAAGTCGGACATGATAGAGAAGATAGCCGACCTCGTCAACGAGGGCACGATAGA
>JAQZDD010000342.1 GCA_028751055.1 Euryarchaeota archaeon Ods04
GCCTCGCGCTGATGTTCGACGTTATCGCCGGAAGGGACGCGACCGACCCGTTCAGCGTTCCGAAGAACGTGAGCTACACCGACGCCGTCGCTGACGCACCCGAACCGTCGGAACTCGATATCGCATACTCGCCCGACCTCGGCACGTTCGCCGTCGCGTCCGAGGTGCGCGGAGCGATAAGAGACACCCTCTCGGAACTCGAAGACGCGGGAGCGACGGTCGACGAGGTAGCGGTCGACCTTCCCGACTTCGGTGCTCTTACGCACGCCTACAGCCTTCAGGTGACGACGTTCTTCGCAACCGCCGTTGAGGAGGTAAACGAAGGTCTGGGAATCGACCTCCTTGGCGACCACGCCGACGAACTCCCGAACGAACTCAAGACGCTCGTCTCGATGGGTGAGACGAACGACATAATGGACTACACACAGGCGGACTTCGTGCGCACCGACCTGTACCACGAGATACAGAGCTTTGTTTCGGAGTACGACGCGCTCGTATGTCCGACGTTGGCGACGCTCCCTCTCACACACGACGAGCCTATGCCGCCTGAGATAGACGGCGAACCCACGAACGGCTTGCCGACAAGCTGGATGTTCTCGTGGCTTTTCAACATGACAGGACATCCAGTCGTCAACGTCCCCGCCGGAACCGCGGACGGTTTGCCGGTCGGCGCGCAGTTTGTCGGCGAGACGTACGCCGAAGACGAGCTTCTGGGCGTCGCACGCGCCGTTGAGGAGACGGCACCGTGGGGCTATCCGGACGAATGAACACCCTTAGCACTGGGTTGTAGAGACAGTCTTTATACCTCCGTAACCCCGAGATACACCATGGAAGAACCGTTCGATGATGTCTACGACGACAAGTTCGACTTAGAGGACTCCGTGGAGGTGCACGGCGTCGACCTTGCGGACTCGCACGCCCTTGACGAACTCGTCGAGGGCGTTGAACCCGACCCTGAGGAGGTCGACGTTGACGGTCTCATAGAGGCGGGCGTGGGATACGTCTCGATAAACCGTTTCGAGCAAGCAGTCGAGGCTTTCGACCGCGCCATACGTTTCGACGAGGAGAATCAGGAGGCTTGGGTCAACAAGGGCTTCGCGCATGCCGAGATGGGCGAGTACGACCGCGCGATAGGCGCGTACGAGGAGGCTCTGCGTCTCGACGAGGACGGTGAGTTCGCCGCCGAAGCGTTGGTCAACAAGTCTTACGCGGAGTACGAGTCGCGCCGCGGCGACCCTCTCGAAACAGTTGAGCGCGCCATCGAAGCCGACGAACGTATGCCCGACGCGTGGTACAACCGTGCCGTCTTCCTCAACGAACGTGGACAGTACGAGGACGCACTCCGGTGTGTCGACAACGCTCTTTCGCTCGGAATGCGCACGCCGCTCGCGCTCGACGAGAAGGCGAACGCTCTCGAAGAGCTCGGACGTTACGAGGAGGCGGAGGAGCTACGTGAGAAGGCAGCGGAGGAGAGACGCCAACGGGAAGGGGAGGGCGACCTTAGGCTGTGAGCATCGTTCTGGAGACGTACGAAACCGAGCAGGGCATGATGGTTGCCGCCGCTGATGTATCTGTCGTGGGGGAGCTTTTCGAGGAGGACGGCGTCCGTGTCGATGTCGACGAGGAGTTTTACGGAAAGACTGACAGAACGGTGCCGCGCGAAGAAGTCGTCGAGAGACTTCGGCGCGCTTCTATTGCGAACCTCGTCGGCGAAACCGCTGTCGACGCAGGTGTCGAGGCGGAGGTCGTCGACGAGGAGAACGTCCTGCGTGTCGAAGGCGTGCCGCACGCACAGATGGTGCGTCTTTAGCCCACGAAGCCCACAATCCTTAATTCGAGTTACTTCGTAAGGATGCCATGACCGAGATAGTCAGGGACGAACGTCACAGCGACGGCGCGCCGACGATAGACGGCACCGGTATACGTGTCGTCAACGTGGCATGCGCCTACGAACACA
>JAQZDD010000350.1 GCA_028751055.1 Euryarchaeota archaeon Ods04
GACGGCGTAAACGACGCACCCGCGCTTGCGACGGCGACGCTCGGCATCGGAATGGGCGGGACGGGAACGGATGTCGCTCTCGAAACCTCCGACGTGGTTCTGATGTCCGACGACATAACCAAGATACCCTACGTGCTCAGTTTAGGACGTTCGACACGCAGGACGCTCCTCTCGAACTTCGCCGTCGCGTTCGGCGCGATATTCGTCATGGTCGCGGCTATACTCGTCACAGGAATCCCTCTGCCGCTCGCGGTCGTCGGTCACGAAGGCTCGACGGTTGTCGTCTCGCTCAACGGGCTACGTCTTATCGGCTTCCGCGGATAGCGGTGGCTGTGCCTGTTAGCTACTTTACACCGAGACGAAGGAGGAACGGCAGAGCGACGAGAGCGACGACGACCTCCGAACCGCCGACGACGGCGAAAGCAACCGAGAAGTCGTATGCTTCGGCGAGAACCGCGCCGCCGACTACGCCGAACAGGAAGCCTAAGCTTCCGGCGATGTTGAAGCCTGCCATAGCCGCGCCGCGTCCCTCGGGCGGCGAAAGGTCTGTAACGAGTGCCATCGTCGCGGGTGCGACGAGCGCGCCTAAGACGCCGACGGCGAGCATCGCGACGCGTGCCGTCGTGAGTGAAGGCGCGAGTGAGACGGAGAAGACTGCGACGCCATAGAGAAGAGAGCCGACGACGACGGGCGGGACGCGCCCCACACGGTCGGAGAGCCTTCCGAGCGGGTACTGGAGGAGAGCGAAAGGCGCGAAGAAGAAGGCGAGCGTAACTCCAGTCTCGGCAGGACCGAGAGCGAACGTCTCGCGGAAGTAGAACGTTCCGACGAGTGCGAAGAAGCCTGCGGTAAGACGGTCGACGAAGCCGAAGGCGTAAGGGACGGAGAGTGACGGCGTTTTGACGAGTCTTCTTAGAGCGCGTCCGACGCCGCGTTCGCCAGAAGGGGCGCGGTCGTCGACGGTCGCACACAGGACGGCGGAGACGGCAAGGAGCGCGCCAGCGGCGTAGAGAGGAGCGAGCGCGTCCATCTCGGTCAGAAAGCCGCCGACGGGCGCGCCGAGAGCAACGCCCGCGCCTATCGAGACGCCCGCCGCGCCCATGTTGCGTCCGTGTCCGCCGCCTAAGTCCATCAGAGTCGTGAGCGCGAGGGAGAACGCACCGACGGTCGCCGCCCCCTGCACGAAACGGAGTACGAGCGCGCCCTCGAACGGAAGCCCCAAGAGCGGCGCGAGCGCGACGCCCAAGTAAGCGACTGACGCGACGACAGCGGCGGCGACGACGAGAGGCACCCGCCGTCCCGACGAGTCGGATAACGCGCCCCAGACGGCGGCGAACAGTATGTACGCGGCGAACTCTGTACCGATGAAGACCGCACCGGCGTTGAGTTCGGGCGACGCGCCGAGAGCCTCGACCAAGTCGGCGATACCCGGGTAGAGGAGTATCTGCGCGAACAGGACGACGAAGACGACCGCTGAGAGAGCGAGACGGTCACGTTCCTCGTCGTCGAAGAGCATGCCGAACGTAGGCAGGCGTAGGGCATAGAACTGTTGAACTTCGGAAAGGTTTAGCCGGAAGCGCGCAAAGCCGGTGTGTGGAAACGGAGCCTGAAGACGAACCCGAACAGGAACGTATCGTCAGCGTCGAAGAGGTGCCTGAGGGAGGAACCTTCGTCTTCCGCGTCCGGAACGGTATCGAGGAAGCACCTGTCGACGAAGCTATCCTGACGCGCGTCGACGACGAGGTCTACGGCTGGGTAAACCGCTGTCAGCACTGGACAGACGTACGTCTCGACGACGGCGAAGGCGCGGAGACGCGTAACGGCGAAATCATCTGCGAGAAGCACGGTGCGTACTTCGAGATGGACACGGGATACTGTAACTACGGACCGTGCGAAGGCTCCTA
>JAQZDD010000025.1 GCA_028751055.1 Euryarchaeota archaeon Ods04
CTCGCCGACGAAGTCGAGGAGGTAGACGAGACGCCTGACGCAGACGCGCTTCTCATGGAGGCGCGATCCGCATGAGCACCGAGATGCGCCGCGAGGTTGCGAAGCGCGTCTTCGCGGGCGAGTTCCGCGACGCCTCGCACACGTTCAAGGAGTCCGACGAGGAGCGCGCGCCCACCTACCTCCTCCTGCCGACGGGCGAGAAGGCGAACCGCGTCTTCGTCGTCGGCACGCTGACTGAGAAGGAGGACATAGGCACGGAGTCGGAGTACTGGAAGGCGCGCGTCGTCGACCCTACGGGGACTTTTCTGGTCTACGCGGGACAGTACCAGCCCGAAGCCGTGGACGTAATCAGGGACGTAGAGCCGCCGGAGTACGTCGCTGTCGTCGGAAAGCCCGACACGTACGAACCCGACGGCGAGGACGGCGACGTTATCACGTCGGTGCGCCCCGAGTCCGTTACGGTCGTAGACGCCGACACGCGTGACCGTTGGATTGCCGAGACGGCGGAAAGGACGCTCGAACGTATCGAGGGCGGCGACAGACGTGAGGAGGCACGCGACGTGTACGGCGAACACGACTACAGACGCGTCGTGACGGAAGCGTTGGAGAATCTGGAGTAGAGCAGGCGGACGGCGGTACAGGCATCCACTTTTTCGAGATTCGTACTCTGCCGAGCGTCGGCATGAATAGAAGTATCTTCGGCGGATAACCCGACGGACACATAATGATAAACGCCGTTGGCGCGTTCCTTATCTCTATGTAGGACACCGCAACCCGGCAGGGCGACGTATCTATCTCCATGGGAACAACGGATACGCGCGCCTCTGTCGACGCGCAGACCAACCGCGGCTTCGCTCACCGTGCGTACCGAGAGCGTTTTCCTACCAGACTGTTCGCGGTCTTGGGTGTCGTGTTTCTCGCCTACGTCGTCCTCTCCGACAGCGTTCTCTCGACCCTCGTCCTTACGAGACCTGATGCCGTCCCCGTCGTAGTCATGGCGGCTACTGCGTCGGCTGTACCCGCGTCGCTCCTTGCGGTCTACGTCTGGTTCTCCGACCCCGGTGAGAGGCTCTCGGTCAGCCTCCTCTTAGCGGCTTTCTGTCTTGGTGCCGTCGTTACCGTCTTGGCGGGTAGGCTCAACACGACCGCGCTCGGCTGGTTCGAAGCCCTGCCGTTCCTCGGAACCGTCCTTTTCTTCTTCCTCGTCGTCGGTCCCGTCGAGGAAGGTCTGAAGATACTCGCCGTCTACCTCCTGCCGGTCGACGCGTGGCTAGAAACCGCGTTACAGTACGCCGTAGTAGGTGCTTTCGTAGGTCTCGGATTCGCGTTCGTCGAGAACCTGATATACGTCACGTCTAACGCGGTCTTCGGATGGGAGACCGCCGCCGGTGCGGCTTTCGGAAGGTCGAGCGTAGCACCCTTGCACGTCGTTCTCACAGCGGTCGCAGGCTACTACGTCGGAAAGGCAAGACTCAACATGGCTAGCTCCGGCACCGGCAGGAACATCGTAGCCTCCGCAGTCGGTTACGCCACGGTCGTCAAGGCTGTCGCGGCGGTCGCACTGGCGCACGCGACGTACAACACGCTCATATCCGGTCTCGCGTCGGGTTCGTCGGTACCCGTTGACGGCGAAGTCGCCACAGTCGTCGTAGTCGTCGGATTCTTCCTCGTCATCATCTACGTTCTGGAGAGCAGGCTACGCGAGGGTATACGTGAGCACAGGGGGACAGGCTAACCGTCTCGTGCGCGAACGTCTGTACGCGTAAGAAAGAAGTGGTACGTCGAACAACTGCAGGGATGGAGGTACAACCATGGGAACAGTACTCAACGGCGACGTAGAACAGAAAGGCGACCTGTCTCTGACGAGTCCCGACTTCGAAGACGGCGGACGCCTGCCTGACTCTGCAGGGTACGCGAACGAGAACCGTAGCCCGCGCTTAGAAGTCGACGGAGTGCCCGACGACGCGGAGACGCTCGTTCTTGTATGCGACGACCCTGACGCACAGCCTGTCGCGGGGCACACGTGGGTGCACTGGGCTGTCTGGGACATAGACGCGTCGGTCGACGCCTTCCCCGAAGGCTGGGACGGAAGCGGCGCGACCGTGGGATACAACGACTTCTTGGAACAGGGCTACGGAGGACCGTCGCCTCCCGAGGGAACCGGGACGCACGGCTACAGGTTCAAGCTTCTCGCGCTCGACTCGTCGCTCGGCGTCCCCGAGTACACCCGCATCGAGCGTCTAGGTAGCGCGATAGCGATGAACGCGCAGGTGCTGGCGTCGACACAGATAGTCGGCGAGTACGACCCTGACCAAGGAACTGCGTTCTGAGAGAGGGAGAGACGGGTGTCTCTCTTCTTCTCAGTTGGCGTCCTTGCTGTCGGTGGAGTCCTCGGATACGGCTACGTCAGCCGCGGCGTCGATAGATGGCGGATAGGTAGCCGTGTAGCGTCGAAGGACACCGACGCAGTCGCTTCGATAGCACCCGGCTTCGTCGAGGTTGAGGGGACGGTCGAATCGGTCGAAGGGCAGACGGAGGAGTCGCCTTTCACGGACGAGGAGGTTGTGTGTGCCGACAGGGAGATAGAGGAGGTCGTTAGGAAGACCAGCAGGGTGAACGTCGGCACGACAAGGAGGAGACGCGGCACCGGACGTAGCAGACGACGTGGTCGGAGGAGGAGAAACAGAACCAAGAGAGAGTGGAAGACCGTACACTCCGAGGAGGTGCGCAACCCGTTTCTGGTGGACGACGGCTCCGGAAAGGTACTCGTCGAACCCGAGGATGCGACGTTGATTCTCGACAGGGCACGTGAACCGACGGTAACCACGTCTTCTTTCGGCGGTCTTCCCGACGAACTGCGCGAGTACGAGGAGTCGTGCGGTGTGACGCCAGCCGACGCTGGCGGCATCTCGCTCTTCGGCAGACAGATAACCAAACAGAAACGCAGGTACAGACGCGACGTTCTCAAGGAGGGCGACACCGTCTACGTTCAGGGCGAGGCGAGACGCACGGAGGAAAGGGACGCTCCGGCACGGCACGTCATCGGAGACACTGACGAGGAGGACGCGGGATACGTCGGCGACGAAGCCACCTCCGAACAGAGCGGCTTTCTCGGTGCAGTCAGCTTCGGCGGTAACACGGACGCGGGCGACGCTGGCACTAACACCGACCTCCTGATATCCGACATCGAGGGTTCGCGTCTCGCACGCCGCCGGTACACGGGCGGGGCACTCGTCGCAGTCGGCTTGTTCGTCTTCGCTGTGTCGTCGCTCGGTCTTCTCGCCGAGTTCGGCGTCGCGCCGTTGACCGGTGCCTCTCTCTGGACGAGCTTATCCGCCGTCGTCTTCGGCGCGGTTCTCGGCGTCTTCCTCGTTCTCCTCCGCCGTCTCTGGCTATCGGCACGTATGAGGTACCACGGCTGGACAGGCGGCTGACCGACGGCTGACGTATGAACGCGTCTATCCGACCGGCTCGAAGCCCTCTGTCGTCCTCTCTCCGTCCCTTATCTCTTCGAGACAGTAGACGACACCGGGCTGGTGCGCCGCGCCGACGATTAGATGCACCTCCTCGTCTTCGACGTTGTGGTAGACAGCGTACTCCGCCATACGTTCGTTTCTCGCGTGCGTGAATATCTCTATCTCAAGGTCATGCATGCGCATCCAGTCGGATTCGAGCGGCTGTGGAAGCAGGTTGCGTCTGTAGTACGTCTGTAGCTCGTCAAGACGCTCGGGGTTACGTGCTACTTGGCGTGTCAGCCTGAACGACTCGAAGTCGTCGCCTTTCGAAACCTCGGCGTGGCTCGTCAGAAAGCTCGACGCAACGTCGCCAACGGCGTCCGCGAAGCCCTCGCCGTAGACGACAGTACCCGACTTGACTAGCGCGAAGACCGAGTCGCGGAGCCTCGAACGCAGACTTTCGATGTCGTCCGCGCCCCGCGAGGCAGGCGCGCTCTCGGAGCTACCGAGTTCGTCGACCTTATCCTTCGACCAGCTGTAGTCGTCCATCTCGCAGACGCCGGCGAGGTCGTCGAAGTACATACGGCGTATTCCCTGTTCGCAGTAGACGGTCACACCGTCGCCGTAGCCCGAGACGTGTTCGCGCAGAAACTCGCGCTCCTCGTCTGTGCCTGCGTGCGTGATTCCGTGGACGTGGAAGTCGTGTCCGTTCACCGTAACGCAGTCCCCCGGAAGGCTGTCATCCCCGTCGTACGACGACTCGAACCAGCCGTCGTGGTACTCACGCCAGACACGTTTGGCTTCGAAGTAAGCCTCGTGCGCCGTCTCGGTACCGAGTATATCAGCAAGCTCCGAAACCGACTCCGCCGAACGTATGCCGTCGACTACACCGTCTCGGTCATGGGGCGCGGAGCGGCTCCCTGACGGCATTATGTCCAGTATAGGCGATGAAAATACAATAAGTTTGTGGGTAGATTGCGTCTGTCAGTACGTTCGCCCAGCACGCTGACATAAGCCTGCGGCTCTTCTCAGCTTATCGAGAATCCGCCGTCTATGACGAGAGCGTGTCCCGTGACGAAAGAAGACTCGTCGCTCGCCAAGAACAGGATGGGGTCAGCGACCTCCTTCGGTTCGCCGAGACGTTTGAGCGGGTACTCCTCGGAGATTTTCTCGCGCGCCTCCTCGGGGTCGTCGAAGCTCGCCAAGAACTGCTCAAGCAGACGTGTGTCGGTGAAGCCGGGACAGACGAGGTTCGCGCGTACGCCGAAAGGTCCCGCCTCCGCAGCGACTGTCCGCGTCAGGTTCAGGACGGCACCCTTCGTGACCGAGTACGTCGCCTGCTTCGGGAAGCCGAGTATGCTCGCAAGCGAACCGACGTTGACGATGGCGCCCGAACCCTGCTCCTTCATATGCGGAAGAACGGCTTGACAGCCGTTCCAGACGCCCATCAAGTTGACGCCCATCACGTAGTCGCGGACGGAGTCGCTTATGTCTTCGATGTACGCCGAGGGATGCCCGACACCGGCGTTGTTCACCAGAACGTCGATGCCGTGCTCCTCCGCAACGGTGTCTACGACCTCGCCGAACTCTTCGCGTTCGGTAACGTCGAGTCTGTGGAACTCCGCGCCCGCGCCATCGTCCTCGATAGCTTCGACTACCTCCTCGCCCGAACCCGAGTCAACGTCGGTAACGACGACGTACGCGCCCTCCTCGGCGCAACGCTCCGCAGTCTTCCTGCCTATGCCCGACGCCGCTCCGGTTATCAGTACCGTCTTGTCTTCGAGACGCATGGGACAAGTTTGAGAGGTGTTAACATAAAGCCTGTCCAGTCGTACGCCTGAGTGGAAGGACGCGTTTCGTCCGCAGTAGATTTTTGCGTCTCGAAGCCGTCGAACTTCTGTGTCTCCTGTGACCGACAAAGAACGCGGGTTCCCCGACGCAGGTCTGACGAAGGAAGAAGCCGTCGCAGTCTACGACAGGCTCGCACCCGTCTACGGAGTCTGGGGCGCGCTGTTCGAGTCGCGCGCAGCCGATAGGTCGCTCGAACTCTCCCTGCCGGAAGACGCGACCGACGAGGACGTACTGGAGGTCGGCGTCGGAACCGGCGACTTCTTCGGGCGTCTTGTCGACGCGAACCCCGACGGAAGAAACGTCGGCGTCGACATCTCGCGGCGTATGGCAGAACGTACGAGGGCGCGCATGGTACGTAAATCTAAGAACCTCGACGCTGACTGGCAAGTGGCGCGCGCAGACGCCTTCGCGCTCCCTTTCGACGACGACAGCTTCGACTTGGTGGTGTGTCAGTACGTCTTAGACCTGATTCCCGCTGACGGCTTCGCGCCTCTCCTTGACGAACTCCGGCGCGTTCTACGGTACGACGGACGCCTCTCGACCGTGACGCTCGCGCCTTCCGACGGCGTGCTACCGCGTCTTCTTGGATTTCTTCACCGTCTCTCGCCAAAACTCGTCGGCGGCTGTCGTCCCGTACCCGTAAAGGAGATACTCGAAGACAACGGCTTCAGGATACGTGAGAGCGAGACGGTGCGCCAGCTCGGACTTCCGTCGGATGTCGTCGTCGCTGTGCCTTACGACTATGGATAAGCAGAAGCTGTGGATGTTTCCTATCAGTACACGGCGTCCTTTATCTCGTCGTCTAAGTCGCCGAAGGCTTCGAGGTACTCGCGTCTTTCGTCGCGGAGTTCCCTGATACGTTCCTCGTGACCGTTGAGTGCCTCGGAGACGCAGAGCGACGAAAGGTCGGCTTCGGGAACCGACTCCGGCACGGGGACGACCATGCCTGTCTCGTCCTCCGTCCACTCGACCTCGCCGCGTGCGACGGCGCGCAGAACGCCGACCGTGTCGTCGACGCGTACCTCGTTCGACGGGTCGCCGACGTAGCCCGTGTTGATTACGAAGCAGTCGACGTCGAGTTCGGAGACAAGTTCACGGAAACGGTTGCCTTCCTCGCCCTTCGAACCGACGATGAACGGGTTTGTGCCGACGACGCGTACCGACTCTCCGGCGCGCGAAGGGTCGCCCGCGCTCGTCTCTATCGACTCGCCGAGCATGAAAGCCGCCGCCGCGCTCTCAGGGGGGAGGCGTGCTACCGGCGGCATTGCGGGGTTACGTGTGATGAAGAAGACCTGGTCGACGTTTTCGAGGTCTATCTCGTCGGCGGCGGAAGGGAGGTAGTCGCGCAGGATGCAGGCACGTCCGTTCGACGTGTACCTGTCGCTGTCGAAGTCGACTGTTCCGTCTTCGGCGACATCGACGTTTTCGAGCACCGCCGACTCGTGTGTAACTGCGTCGTACATCGCTGTCTGTTCGTCGGCATCGAGTCCGTCGGTCTTGACGTAGAGACCGCGTCCCTCGCTTCCGACGACGGTGCCGTTCGGGAGGAGTCCGCAGACGTCGTCCTGTAGCATCACGGCTTCCTCGTCCTCTTCTTCGAGGTCGAGTCCGTGCGCCGTGAGCGTCGACTTTCCTGTCGCCGAGAGTCCTAAGAAAAGCTGTCCTATCTCGGTGGGTTCGTCGTTCTCGTCGTCACGGCGTATCCGCACGCGTTTGCTTCCGGCGTGAAGCCCCAAGCCGCCAGCCTGCTTGACGCGGTACATGAAGAGCCTAAGAAACGACTTCTTCGCCTCTCCGGTGTAGTCGGAGCCTAAGACGGCAGTGACGCCCTCGTCGGGCAGTACGCGTATCGCAACGTCGTCGTCGTGCTGTACGTCGGGAGCCTGCACCGTCACGAAGTCCGGCTCCACGTCTCCGTCTTCGGGTGCGGATGCGGATGTGGATTCAGGTGCTGGCTCCAAGAGCTTACAGAGCGCGAGAGCTACGCGCGCGTACTCCTCCGTGACGTAAAAACGGCAGACGTAGGTGTGTTCGGGATGCGCGCCGACGCGCCGGTCGACACAGATGACTTTCTGCTCGCGTGCGTGCCTGAACGCCTCGTCGAAGACGGCGCGGTCGGACGCACCGAAGGCGTCGTCGACGGCGTTCTTCGTCCTGTCGGCACACCGAGACCTGTACTCGCTGACGTACGAGGGCGAGTCGAACTCGGTCGTCGTTTCGAGATGGGAGGAGAGTTCGCGCATACGTTCCTCTGATGGATTGTAGACGACGTTCTCGGCTTCGGCAGGATGGGGTAGTTCCTCCACGACGGCGGCTACACCGGATTCGGACATCTTGGGTATGGAAAGCCGGCGAAAAGATATAAATCTGTATATCGGTGGGTACTGAGGTATGCGTCAACGTATCAAGGTATAGACCGTCACATTCACGACGGCGGGATGCGAAAAGGCGTGTCTGTGCCGACACCTCCGCAGATGACGGGGTACGGGGTATCCTGCTCGCAGATACGTGACACGGGCGAAGCTCCGCCCGACGGTTCGCCGAAGATTTATGCCGTACGGCGTAATCTACTCGTACGGTTAGATGTCCACGAAGACGCAGACGGAGTTCGTCTCGGAGGCTTTCGATACGGAGGTCACGAGCCACGACCTTGAATCCATGGTCTCGGCACTCAACGGGGCTGTGAGGAGTTTCCGCGACCGGATAGACGGCGACGACACGGTCGAGGAACTGTTCCGGCACGGAGGTCACACCGACGACAGGTACACGCTTCGGGGTGACATGACGACGAGGAACCAAGACCCCGAGGACGTGACCGTCGAGACCATCATAGAGCCTCTCCTCCGCGAACTCGGATACACGGACTTAGCGGGCGAGGTGAGAGGTGCGTCGGGACGCGTCGAGAAGAAGGCGGACTTCTCTTATCTGATAGAAGACGAAGGCGTCGGTTCGCGTCAGCTTCTCATCGAGGCGGAGCCGCTCAACAAGAAGTTAGAGGGGCGCGGTCACGGCGTCGACCAAGTTGAAAGCTGGCTGAGTCGGCGCGAGTTCGAGTCCGACTTCGGCTTTGCGACGGACGGTAACAGATGGGTCTTCGTACGTTACGACCCGGACTCGTACACACACGACCGTATCGAGGACATAGACCTCGGCGGCGTTTTCCTCGAACTGTTCTACAACCAGACCGGTGAGGACGCCGACCCCTTCGAAGCTCTCTCCGACGACGCCCTCGACGAGGTCAGGGGCTTCCTGCGGAGCTTCGAACGCGACAACTTCCTGTCTATCGCGGCGGACTCGCGGCGCGTCATACGTGAGAGACAGGAGGAGATTACGGACGACTTCTACGACGCCTACATACGTATCGTCTTCGGCGTGCGCGAGGACGACGACCGTTCGCCGCGTTCGCTCGTCGGTGACGGTGTTGTGGCACCTGAGGAGGCGACGGGCGAGGACACGCGTCTGTTCGCGGTCAAGACGATGAACCGGCTAATCTTCGTCAA
>JAQZDD010000378.1 GCA_028751055.1 Euryarchaeota archaeon Ods04
CGCCCTGAATCTCGGCGACGAGGACGCCATAAGGAGCCTCAACATACCCAAGGGACTCGAAGACCGCGTACCGTACATGGGCAAGGGCGAGATGGTCGTCTACTCGCCCGACAACTCCGAACCCGTCGAGGTCGTCGGTCTGAGCGACTGCGTGACGAGGCACGGGTGAAAGATGGGTCGACGCGCGAGACTCGTCCTGTTCGGCGCGGCGGTATTCGCGGTTCTTGTGATACTGTCGACCCTGTTCATGCCGCCCGACCCTATGACGAACCTCGTTGCTTATGCACTCGCGCTCGTCGTCACACCTGTGATAGTCTACGCCGTCAAGGATTACGAGGCTGTCTCCGGCTGGATGAACGAAAGAGACGGCGGAAGCAGCGACACGGATACGTCGGAGTAGGTATGCTCTTGGTTCGGCTTTCGGTCGTTCGACGCGACGACAAAAATAATACAGTATAAACTCGTACTTCTGCTATGTCTTCCGACAGCCTTGTAGTGGTTCTGTTTGCTATGGCTGCGAACATCGCTCTCGCTGTCCTCAAGTTCGTAGCGTACCTCCTGACCGGTAGTCCGTCGATGCTCGCCGAGACCTATCACTCTATATCCGACACGGGTAACCAGGTTCTTCTCTTGGTCGGCATGTACTACTCGAAGAAGCGTGCATCGCGGTTACATCCTTTCGGCTACGGAAAGGCGACGTTCTTCTACGCCTTCCTCGTCTCCGTCTTGCTCTTCGGAATCGCGGGATGGGAAAGCCTACAGACAGGACTGAGGTCGTTGAGCGAGATAGCGGCGGTCGGTGCTGAAGAGGTCGATGTGCCGGGTGCAGGGGTAGGTGACACGGTGACGGTGCTCGGCAACGAGGTGCGTGCTGTCTACATCGCATACGCGGTCCTTGTTATGACGATACTCTTCGACGGCGCGTCTTACCTCAAGGCTCAGCAGGCACTCTCCGCGGAGATACGTGAACGTGGCTGGCGCGGTTTCGCCGACGCCTTCCGCAGGACGAGCGACATGCCCGTCTTAGCCGTCCTGACCGAAAACGCGGTCGCCGCCGCGGGTGCGTTCGTCGCTCTCGTCGCTATCTTCGTCTCGGACGTAACCGGAAATCCCGTCTTCGACGCCTTCGGCGCGGTTGTCATCGGAGTCCTGCTAATGACCTTCGCCGTAGCTCTCGGTATCGAGAACAAACGTCTCCTGCTCGGCGAAGCACTCTCGGAGAAACACGAGATACCTCTGAAAAGGATAGTCAGGGACGCAGAGGGCGTAGCCGAACTCGTCGACCTCCGAACCGTCTACTTCGGTCCCGAGAACGTCCTCGTGACCGCCGACGTTGCGTTCGACCCTGACCTCGACACGGCGGAGATAGACGACCTCATCACGGAGATAGAGGACAAGATACGCCGCAAGGATACTCTAGTCGACAAGGTATACATAGAGCCGGAGTCCAACGGGGATGAGCACGAACCCGGAGACGGTGGACGTGGAAGCGGCGGCGACACCGGCGGAGGCGATGAATCCGAAGAAGCCCGGGAAGAAGAAGACGAAGAGTGACCGCTACACACGGCACGAACAGCGACCGCGAGAAAAAAGATATAAGACCGCGCTACGCGTACCACGGGTGAGGGCCCGTAGATCAGGGGTAGATCACTCCCTTGGCATGGGAGAGGCCGCGGGTTCAAATCCCGCCGGGTCCA
>JAQZDD010000411.1 GCA_028751055.1 Euryarchaeota archaeon Ods04
GTGGTCGACCTCTTCGACGACAGGTGCGCGCTCCTCGCGGTAGTAGTCGCAGGTGCGTACCGTGTACGACTCCTTCTCGTCGCGGTACTTGAACGAGTGCTTCTTACCGCGTTGGGTGAGGAGGAGCGAGAGACCTCCGGCGAGTTCTCGGCTCGTCGTCTCGAAGTCGAAGTTGCGTTTGGCGTACTCCTCTGAATACCGCGGAAACTTACGCGAACCGTCGCCGCCGACGAGAGCGTCGAGAAAGACTGTCTGCTCCTCGTCGGGAAGGTGGTAGACGAACTCCGGCACGCGTTTGCCGCGCGAAGTCTGTCCCGCGAACTCACGGAAGAAGACGGCGGAGAGTTCGTTCATCATCTGTAGCTTCTTCGTTCGGTCGTCGTACGTCACGGTCGCTTCGCCGTCCTGTGTCTCGTACGACACGGTGCGTTCGTCCTTCGGGTCCGAAACCGTCACGCTCGCCGTGGCGTTCTCGAACAGACTGTCGTAGTCGCGTATGAGCCTTTCGAGCTTTTCGGCGCCCGAGGACGCGATGCTCGCACCGAACTTGCTCTTCGAAGTCTCCTCTGTTGACGCGCTACCGTCCGCGGCGTAGACGCCGAGAAGCCTGAGGAGCGAACGGCAGTCGTCGGAGCCGACCTCCACGAAACGCTGGACCTTGACCGTCGAACCCTTTTCGACATCGCCCTCGTGCCCGAACCAGACGTGTTCGCCGTCGGTGTGTACGCTTTTCGTTTTCAGTCTCCCCGCGCCGCCTCGCGTGTCGACGTAACCGCGCTCGTACCCGCGGAGCACCTCGTAGACATCGATGGTTTCGACGTTTTCCAGTTCCGGCAGCGACGACACCCTGAGCGGCTTCTCGACATCGTCGGGTTTCCTCTCGACGAGCGTGTCTTCATCTTCGACGACGTACGAGTGGTCGCGCGTCGTCGTCGATTCGCCGAACTTGTGTCGCAGGCGGACGACGGGTTTCTCCGTCTCGTGGCGAACGACGGACTCGACAGGCTTCCACTCCGCCTCGGCGGCGTCGTTCATCGAGAGCGCGTCCCAGCCTTCCAGCGAACGGTACTTCTTCCCGCCGTCCGCCGCTACTGTCAAGGCGTCACGCGGCTTTGCCCTGTCGAATACCTCTTCCATCCGCATGAGACGGAGGCGTCCTTCGGGGTCGCGCAGAACGACCTGTCTGTCGCCTGTGACGCTGTCCCCGTAGACAACCTCGTACCCCTCGTCCTCGACGACCTCCTTCGTGTGCTCGATGACCTTCCTTCCTGTCGCCGTGACGGCACTCCCCATCTCACGGTCGTAGAGACGGAAACGGGGGTAACCCGCTACGCCGTAGTACGAGTTCCCGGTCCACTGAAACAAACCGTTGCGTCCTGCGAGCACCGTGTGGTTATCCTCCATCGTGACGCAGTACACCTTACCGTCGCTCTCGCTCGTTCCGCCGTTCCGGTGCATACGGAACGCGCCCTTGTTGTCGCTGAAACGGACGCGCCAGACGCCCGAA
>JAQZDD010000397.1 GCA_028751055.1 Euryarchaeota archaeon Ods04
ACTATCTTCACGACCGCGCCTTCTTCCAGTTCCTTCGAGTCGCTGATACGCTGTTTCGTCCGTCCGTCGACGGCGTGGTGGTAGCCGTCGCCTATGTCCGAATGTATCGCGTACGCGAGGTCACGCGGCGTCGAACCTTCGCGCAGAAGAAACGCGTCGGGCAGGACGTTTCCGCTTCCGTCGGTCCAACGGTTCTCGTTCTCGACGGGGTAGGCGGTAAAGTAGTTCAGGAAGTCGTAGACGGCGGAGTCGAGTGCCTCCTGCACGCCCGTTCCGCCGTGCTCCTTGACGACTTCACGGACGCGTTCCAGACCGGCGCGTTGCTCGTCCGAAACGTCGCCCGTGACCTCGAACGTCTCGTCTCCGGGCGCGTACTCGACGACATCCGCTTCGTCGGCACGGCGCAACGCTAGTTCCGACTCCGCGCTGACAGGCACGGCGTCGTGCTCCTCGACGAGCGCGTTGACGTACTCTTCGGGCGCGACATCGACCTTGTTGGCGACGACCAAGACGGGCTTAGAAAGACGGCGCACCTCACGTGCCAACGCTTCTGTTTCTTCGTCGCCCCAGTCGCCGACGGGCGGCAGTTCAACCTTCCGCAACGCGCGCTGTACGTCCGCCTCCGACGCGCCGACGCCTGTCAGGACTTCGGCAAGCGCGTCTTCGAGTTCGAAGTCGGGCGTCTTGGAGCGGCGCACGAGACGGTTGAGGTTGTCGCTCAGAATTCCGGCTATCCACATCTCCAGTTCGTGCTCCAAGAACTCGACATCCTCGCGCGGGTCGTGTTCGCCGACCTCGACGGGTTCTCCCTCCTCGTCCGTGCCTCCCGACGCGTCGACGACGTGCAGGATGACATCCGCCTGTCTTAGTTCGTCCAAGAACTGGTTGCCGAGACCGCGCCCCTCGTGGGCGTCCGGAACGAGTCCTGCGACGTCGATGAGCTCGACGGGGACGTACCGGCGTCCTTCGCGGCAGTTTCCGCAGTAGCCGTCGATGTCAAGTTCGTCGCACGGGCAGTCGGTCCGCACCGCCGCGACTCCGCGGTTCGCGTCTATCGTTGTGAACGGGTAGTTGCCGACCTCAGCGTCAGCCATCGTCACAGCCTTGAAGAAGGTCGACTTGCCGGCGTTCGGTTTTCCTGCGAGACCTACGGTTATCATCTGTCTTCGACAGTAGACATGCCACCCTCGTTAAACTACCTGACGGATAACGTCGGAAATATAACCGTGGGCGAATACAGTACCGTTGGGAGTCAGAACAATGACCGAAAAAGAAGGGGACGACACGATAGAAACCGAACAGACGACCGAGGACGACTCCGACGTGTTCGACGAGGCTGAGGAGAAGGTCGAAGAGACTGCCGAGGAGGTCGAAGAAGTCGTCGAAGAGACAGAGGAAACCGTCAAAGAGGGCGTCGAGGAAGCGGAAGAACGCGCGGACGAAATCGGAGAGCGCGTCGAAGAGCGCACCGAAGACGTTCTCGACTCCGTCGACGAAAACGTCGACCGCCTCCTTTCTGAGATACTCGACACGCGTTCGCGCGTCGCGGTCTACGTCGGTCTGAGGAAGAAGGAG
>JAQZDD010000059.1 GCA_028751055.1 Euryarchaeota archaeon Ods04
ACGTTTTCGGAAAACGTTTTAGACGTGGACACGGAAATCCGGGTATGGATGAGGACGAGTACCGTCTGGAGTACTTTGAGGAGAACGGTTTCGTCCGGAAGGAGTGCCCTGAATGCGGACGCTACTTCTGGACACGCGACGCCTCGAAGGAAACATGCGGTGAACCTCCCTGTGACGAGTATACGTTTATAGGAAACCCGCCGTTCGACGACGAGTTCACGCTTGAGGAGATGCGCGAGGAGTTTCTTTCGTTCTTCGAGAGCCACGACCACACACGTATCGACCCGTACCCCGTCGATGCCTCACGGTGGCGTGACGACGTTCTTCTGACGCAGGCGTCTATCTACGACTTCCAGCCTCTCGTCACGTCGGGGAAGACGCCGCCGCCTGCGAATCCGCTGACGATTTCGCAGCCCTGCATCCGTATGCAGGACATCGACAACGTCGGCAGGACGGGACGACATACGCTCGCCTTTGAGATGATGGCGCACCACGCCTTCAACTCGCGGGCGGAGGGCGGCGCGTACGAAGGAGAGGTATACTGGAAGGAAGAGACAGTCGCGTACTGCGACGAGTTCCTCGAATCGTTGGGCGCGCCCCTTGACGAGGTTACCTACGTCGAGTCGCCGTGGGTAGGCGGCGGTAACGCCGGACCTGCATTTGAGGTCATCCTCCGTGGTGCCGAACTCGCAACGCTCGTCTTCATGGACCTCGAACTCGACGAAGACGGCGAGTACGAGATGAAGGACGGCAACACGTACTCGAAGATGGACAACTACATCGTCGACACCGGCTACGGTCTTGAGCGTTTCACGTGGCTGAGTCAAGGTACGCCGACGGTGTACGAGGCTGTCTACCCCGATATGGTCGACCGTATCTGCGAAGACGCGGGTGTCGAACGCCCCGAAGACGAGATTCTGGCGGACGTGGCACGTCTCGCAGGCATGATGGATATCGACGACGTCGACGATATGCGCGGTGTACGGCGCACCGTCGCGGACGACGTAGGTCTGACGCTCGCCGACTTCAACGACCTCGTGACGCCGATAGAGAACGCCTACGCGGTCGCCGACCACACGCGTGTCTTGGCGTACATGCTCGGCGACGGCATCGTTCCGTCAAACGTCGGAACGGGATACCTCGCACGTCTCGTTCTGCGCAGGACGGTACGTCTCGCCGACGAAATCGGTCTCGAAACGCCGCTCGAAGACCTTGTCGACGGACAGGCGAAACGTCTCGGCTACAGGAACCGCCCCGTGATACGTGATGTTGTACGCGAGGAGGTCGAAAAGTACGACGAGACGCTCGAACGCGGCAAGAGACTCGTGCGCCGTACCGCCGAGGAGTACGCCGACCAAGGCTCTATTCCGGTCGAGGAACTCGTCGAACTCTACGACTCGCACGGAATACAGCCCGACATGGTCGCCGAAATCGCGGAGGAAGAGGGTGTTTCCGTCGACGTACCCGACGACTTCTACGCTCTCGTGGCTGACAGACACGAGGAGCGCGAGAGCGACGAAGAACACGAGGAGGAGACCGTCGACGCCGAACTACCCGAGACCGGACTCCTGTACTACGATGACGCAGAAAGAACGGAGTTCGAGGCTGTCGTGCTAAACACGTACGAGAGAGACGACGGCTACGAGATAGTCTTAGACCAGACGCGTTTCTACCCAGAGGGCGGCGGACAGCCTGCCGACACGGGTGTGCTGGAGAACGGCGAGGTCGCGCGTGTCGAGGACGTACAGATACGTGACGGCGTCGTGTTTCACCGCACCGACAAGCCGTTGAGCAAGGGCGACGTGGTGCGCGGACAGGTCGACGCCGACCGCAGACGCGCGCTGATGCAGAACCATACTGCGACACATATCGTGATAGACGCGGCGCGGCGTGTCTTAGGCGACCACGTGCGACAGGCGGGCGCGCAGAAGGGCGTCGAGTCGTCACGTATCGACTTCACGCACCACAAACGCCTGACGAAGGAGGAGGTACGCGAGATAGAGCGTGTCGCAAACAGGACGGTACGGAAGAACGTACGCGTAAAGGACTCGTGGCTCGACAGACACGACGCCGAGGAGGAGTACGGATTCGACCTGTATCAGGGCGGCATACCCGCGGGCGAGGAGATACGTATCATACAGGTCGACGACGACGTGCAGGCGTGCGGTGGAACGCACGTCTCGCGTACGGGTGAAGTCGGCTTCGTCAAGATACGTAACACGGAGCGCATACAGGACGGTGTCGAACGTATCGTCTTCTCGGCAGGCGAATCCGCCGTCAACGCGACGCAGACGATAGAGACCGCACTCGAAGAGACAGCCGAGACGTTCGGCGTGCCGCGGGACGACGTTCCCGAGACGGCGCGACGGTTCTTCGAAGAGTGGAAGGAGCGCGGCAAGGAGATAGAGGAACTGCGCGCCGAACTCGCCGACCTGCGCACCGACACAGCCGAAGAGGAGGAGATAGACGGTGTGCCGTTCGTCGCACAACGTATGGACGCCGACATCGACGAACTCCGCACAGCCGCCAACTCGGTCGTCGATGAGGGCAAGGTGGCGGTCTTCGCCGGAAAGAACGGAAGCGCGGGCGTCGTCGTCGGCGTCCCCAAGGACATCGACCTCAACGCCGGAGAGGTCGCCGGTAAGTTAGCGTCGCTCCTAGGCGGCGACGGCGGCGGCTCTCCCGAGTTCGGACAGGGTGGCGGACCCAACATCGACCGTATCGACGAGGCTCTCGAACGTTCGAAGGAGATAATCGAGGAGGAACTATAAGTAATGTCATGGCTACACTGCATCGAGTGCGGCGAGAGGTACAGCAGCAACGACCCACGGTACACGTGTGAATGCGGCGGACTGCTCGAAGTAAGGTACGAGGAGGTACCGTCGAGGGCGGACTTCTCAGGACCGCCCGGAGTATGGCGGTACTCGTCCGTCCTGCCGCTCGAAACCGCCGACAGCGTCACGCTTCACGAGGGTGGCACGCCCCTGTACGACGCCGACAAGCTCTCGGACGAGATAGGCGTCGAGATACACGTCAAGCACGAGGGCATGAACCCAACCGGCTCTTTCAAAGACCGCGGAATGACGGTCGGGGTTTCGAAAGCCATCGAGTTAGGAATCGAGCGCGTCGCGTGCGCCTCGACGGGTAACACGAGCGCGGCACTCGCGGCGTACGGTGCCGCCGCCGACATACCTGCCGTCGTCCTTCTGCCCCAAGGCAAGGTTGCGATGGGCAAGGTCGCACAGGCTCTGATGCACGGCGCGCAACTCATCGAACTCGACGGCAACTTCGACGAATGCCTCCGTATCGTGCGCGACCTAGCAGAGGAAGGCTTCTTCTACGTCCTCAACTCCATCAATCCGTACAGGCTCGAAGGGCAGAAGACTATCGCGTTCGAGGTTCTCGAACAGATGAACTGGGAGGTACCCGACCGCGTCGTCCTGCCCATCGGAAACGCAGGGAACATCAGCGCGATATACAAGGGCTTCCGTGAGTTCTACCACGCCGGAATCATAGACGAGATGCCGATGATGACGGGAGTGCAGGCGGAAGGCGCGTCGCCCTTAGTCGGCGCGCTTCAGAAGGGCGGAAAGCTCAAACCTTTCGAGTCGCCCGAGACGAAGGCGACCGCCATCCGTATAGGCGACCCTGTCAACGCTCCGAAGGCGCGCGAAGCGATAAGTGAGACCGACGGCACAGCGACGAGCGTCACAGACGAGGAACTCATGGACGCGCAGGTCAAGCTAGCACAGCGCGAGGGTATCGGCGTCGAACCCGCGAGCGCGACGAGCGTCGCAGGCGTAAAGAAGCTCCTGAACGACGGCGTGATAGACAGCACCGAGACCGTCGTATGTGTCACGACCGGGCACCTGCTCAAGGATCCCGACGCCGCGCTCGAAGCTTCTGGCGACACGATAAAGACGGACGCGACACACGAAGCGGTTCGTCAGGCACTCGACTGACCCAGTCAGTCGCGTTCCCTCTGCTCCTTCCAACGTCGCTCCTTGCTGGCTCTGCTCCGTAACAGGGCACCAGCCACGAACAGGACGAGTGCCACGAGCATGTAAGCCACCGTCCACGCGACGAGAGGCATGACAGCCGTTATTTCGCCGCTCAGAGCCGCGTTCACGTCCGGACCTCCGGCTCCGAACAGCATCTCGCCGACGGAGTCTATCTCCTCCAGTTCAACTTCCTCGGGAAAGAGAAGTATCTCCTGTCCGCCGACGAAGACGTTCGAGAGGTAGAGTATAGAAGGCGCGAGCACGAGAAGACCACCTGCGACGTAAGACGACGAACCGACTATATCTCCGACGAACTCCTTCCGTGAGAGGTAGTAGACTGTTCCCGCGACCGCTAAGACGAAAGCCACCGCGGAGACAACGGTTCCAAGGTTCATGAAGGCGTAAGCAGCGAGCGCGCCGACGACGAGGGAGCAGACTCCCGCAGCCACGAGAACCGAGTTCGACACGCCTTCCTCTTCGTCCTCTTCTGCCATACCGTCGTCTCCGGAGGTCTCCACCGACATGTTAACGTAGAGCGGTTTGCTTTTTCAGCAACATCAAACTTCCGGGTACAAACCACAACACGATTATAATTCGGTCCAGCATATACAGATACCGTGATAAACACGCTTCTACTTATAGGTATACCAGAGATAAAAAGTAAGAGGACAAGAACAGTGTTCTACAAATGACTCTTGAACGTCCAAGGCAGTTCTACATAGACGCGACGTACGGCATCATCTTTCTCATAGGATTAGCCGTGCTTGCCTTCCGTCCGGACACGCGTGTCGCGGCGTTCCTTGGCGGTCTGGTTCTCGGATACGCCATAAACGTCTGGGGTAAGATGGAGTTCCGCGACACGATAATACAGAAGTACGTTGAGGAGGAGACGGAGAAACAGATAGAGGAGACGGCAAAGGACACCGTCGAAAAGCAGGTCGTTGAGCAGGTGGAGGAGCAAGTAAGGGAGGTCAGCGACGAGGTCGGCAAGAAGGTCGAAGAACGTGTCGGAGAGGTCGAAGCCAAGTTCGACGATGCTGTCGAACAGACCGTTAGCGGTGCCGAGAGACGGGCGGTCGACCGACAGGTAGAGAAATCCGTTGAGGAGCGTATGGAGGAGAAGGCGGAGGAAGTGAGGAAACGCGTAGAAGAGAGAGTCGAAAAGAAGGCTGAGGAGAAGACGGAGGAAGCCGTAGAAAAGAAGGTGGAGGAAGAAGCCGAAAAGAAGGTCGAAGAGAAAGCTGAGGAAGCCGTAGAGAAGAAGGTAGAGGAAGAAGCTGAGAAGAAGGTAGCAGAGAAGACTGAAGAAGCCGTTGAAGAACAGGTCAAGCAGGAAGCCGAGAAGAAGGTGGCAGAGAAGACTGAGGAGGCTGTCGAAGAAAAGGTTGAGGAGAAGACTGAGGAAGCAGTCAAAGAGACGGTTGAGGAGACAGCTGAGGAAGCCGCCGAGAAGACGGTCGAAGAGACCGTGGAGAAAGCCGTCGAGTCGGCTACGGAAGAGAAGGTCAAGGAAGCCGTCGAAGACGCTGTCAAGGAGAAGGTCAAGGAAAAGGTAGAGGAAGAGACGGAGAAGGTGAGTGAGAAAGCCGAAGAAGCCGTAGAGAAGCAGGTCGAAGAGAAGGTGGAACAGGAAGCTGAAAAGAAGGTCGAGGAGAAAGCCAAGGAGGCTGTCGAGGAGACGGTTGAGGAGAAAGCCGAGGAAGCCTTAGAGGAACAGGTAGAAGAGAAAGCAGAAGAGGTCGTAAAGAAGAAGGCAGAGGAGGAAGCCGAAAAGAAGATTGAGGAGAAGGCTGAAGACACCGTCGAAAACGAGGTCGAAGACATAGTTGAAGAAAAGGTGAAGGAAAAGGTAGACGACGAGGAGGAATAGATGGTAGAGACGGCTACTGCTCTGCTCTCAGTCGGACTTCTGACCGCTGTCTTCGTCGCTGTCAACATCGGCGGCTCTTCGACAGGCGTCTGTTTCGGTCCCGCGGTCGGTAGCGACCTGCTCTCGATGCGCCAAGGTGCCGCACTCATGGCGTTCTTCGCCTTCCTTGGCGGCGTGACGATAGGTCCCAACGTCGTCGACACGATGGGTCGTGGTCTCGTGCCGCCCGAAAACTTCACGCTTGCCGCGTCGATAGCCGTCCTTCTGTTCACGGGCATCGGACTCGTACTCAGCAACTACCTCCGAATATCGGCGAGCACGAGTCAGATAGCAGTCGTCGCTATCGCAGGCATGGGCGTCGCGCTCGGTGTCCTCAACTGGGGTACGTTCGGTATCATACTCACGTGGTGGATACTCTCCGCAATCATCGCTTTCTGGATATGCGTCGTCATCGGACGTTACTTCTACGACGACATCGTGCGGTGGCTTGACTTCGGGGAGGAAGGCGAGAAGAGCCTGTTCGCAAAGGTCTTAGTCGTCGGCGTCGCGTGCTACATGGCTTTCAGCGCGGGTGCGTCGAACGTCGCAAACGCCGTCGCGCCTCTCGTGGGTAGCGACGCCGTTGCGATGCTCCCCGCAGTCGTCCTTGCCGGAGCGGCTATCGGCGCTGGTGCCTTCTTCATAGGTCCACGTACGATGGACACCATCGGTAACAAGATAACCGACATGTCGCTCGAAACCGC
>JAQZDD010000009.1 GCA_028751055.1 Euryarchaeota archaeon Ods04
CCGGCGCACGTCTTCGAGGTAGCGCGCCACGACGCCGTGACCGCGCTCGCCGTACAGAAGGGCGTAGCGGAGCAGTACCACAGCGACTACGCCGACGACGTGAACCTGCTCGTGAAGCTGAACGGCACGTCGAACCTCTGGCAGCCCGACGACTACTACTCGCCGCTCAACTGTACTGTCGACTACGCCGTCGAGGAGTTAGGTGCCGATGCCGTCGGCTACACGCTCTACGCGGGAAGCGACCACGAGGACAGTATGGCGGAGACGTTCCGCGACGTACAGGAGGCTGCGCACAGACACGGCGTTCCGGTCGTGATGTGGGCGTACCCGCGCGGCAGGGGCGTCAAGAACGACATGAAGACGGGTATCATCTCGTACGCGGCGCGCATCGGTCTGGAACTCGGTGCCGACATCGTGAAGTGCAAGTACCCGGGAAGCGAGGAGGCTATGCAGGAGGTCGTGAGCGTGACCGGCAGGACAAAGGTCGTGATGTCGGGCGGTAGCAAGAGAAGCGACCGCGCCTTCCTGAGCGACGTACACGGCACGATGCGCGCGGGCGGAAACGGTCTCGCCGTCGGACGTAACATCTTCCAGCGCGAGGAGCCGACGGGCATACTCGACAAGTTAGAGGGCGTCGTCTTCGAAGGCAAGGACGTCGACGAAGTGCTATGACGACGGACGAGACGTTCGAGGATATTGTCGAGACGGTCGTCGGCGCGCTTCCGCGTATAGAGGAAGGATTCGTCGGGGGACGTACATACGGCGACGAGGAGAACCCTTCGGGGCAGGAGATGCTCGCGGCGGACGAACGCGCCGATGAAGTCCTACAAGACGCGCTCACGTCGCTCGACAGCGTCGGCGAGTACGCGAGTGAGGAGCGCGCAGATACCGTCGACTGCGGTACCGGCTTGAGCGTTGCCGTCGACCCCTTAGACGGCTCCTCAAACCTCGTCACGAACAACTTGGCGGGCGTAATCGTCGGCGTATACGACTCTCCGCTTCCCTGCCCCGGTACCGAACTGGTCGGCGCGGCTTACGCCGTCTTCGGACCGCTGACGACCGTCGTGGTGGCGGACGGCGGGAGCGTGACGGAGTACGTCGTTGAGGACGGCGAGAGACAGGACGGGCGCGAACTACGTCTTCCCGAACCGACTGTCTACGGCTTCGGCGGAGGCGTCGAAAACTGGACCGACGGCTTCGTCAAGTTCGCCTACGAAATCGAACGCGAGCTAAAGCTACGTTACGGCGGAGCGATGGTCGGCGACGTGAATCAGGTTCTGCACAAGGGTGGCATCTTTGCGTACCCCGCGCTGAAGGACCGTCCCGATGGAAAGCTACGTCTCCTCTTCGAGGGCGCGCCCATGGGATTCATCGTCGAGACGGCGGGCGGCGCGTCGTCGGACGGCGAAAAGTCGTTGGTAGAACGCCAGCCCGACGGCATACACGACCGCACGCCTGTCCACGTCGGCAACGAGTCGATTATCGAGAGGCTCGAAGAAGCCGTCGAATAACTATTGACTATTCGCGCTCGTCGATAGGCGTGTACTCGACGCCGTTCCTGCCGACGTACTCCGCGCGCGGACGCACAAGCCTGTTGTCGTCGTACTGCTCTAAGACCTGCGCCGTCCATCCCGCCGAACGGCCGACGGCGAACATCGGCACGAAGAAGTCTATGGGAACGCCGAGCGAGTAGTAGACAGTTCCGGAATATAGGTCGACGTTGGGCGAGATACCTTTCTCGTGTATGCGTTTCTCCTCACGTAGGTACGCCTCGACCTCTTCGAGCATACCGAACCAGTCGGGTCCGTCGGTCGTCTCCGAGACCTCGCGCGCTATCTCCTTCAGAACCTCTGCGCGTGGGTCGAACTCCTTGTAGACACGGTGTCCGAAGCCGGGCACACGCTCGCCGCGTCCGAGCATCTCGTCAAGGTATCCTGAAACATCCTCGTCGCTCTCGTCGATGGCAAGGAGCATCTCCATCACATCTTGGTTCGCGCCGCCGTGGAGAGGACCTTTGAGCGCGCCTATCGCGCCCGTGACAGCCGAGATTATGTCGGACTCCGTCGACGCGATTACGCGCCCCGTGAAGGTCGAGGCGTTGAGACCGTGGTCGGCGTGAAGGAGAAGCGCGGTGTCGAGTATCTCGGCGTGTCTGTCGTCGGGTTCCTCGCCGTTGAGCATGTAGAGAAAGTTCGCCGCCGTGTCTAAGTCGTCGCGCGGCTCCAATGTTTCGTCTCCTTCGCGTGCCCTACCGAACGCGGCGAGTGCCGTCGGTGCCTTTGCAAGAACCGAAACTGCGTTCTCGCGCGGCGTCTCGCCCACGTCGTCGTAGACGCTTGAGGTCGATACAGCAGTTCGAAGAACGTCCATCGGCACGGCGTCGTCGGGCGCGTGCTCCACCACTTCTGAGACGCCGCGGGAGACGGCGCGTCGCTCGGTGAGCTCCTCACGAAACCCGTCGAGTTCTTCGCGTGTCGGAAGTTCGCCGTTCCAGAGGAGGTAGGCTGTCTCCTCGTACGACGACTTCTCGGCGAGTTCGCGCGCGTCGATTCCGCGGTAGAGGAGTTCGGGCTTCTCGCCGTCTATGTGGCTGAGTTCTGTGTCGGCAACGATGACGTTTTCGAGACCTATGCGGCGTATCGGCTCGGGGTCGCTCATGGTTGTACGAACGTTGCGTCAGCGAGGTATCTGTCTTGCGATACCCGCTCGCCCCAGCACCACAAGATACGGTTTCAGTCGTCGCCGTCTCCACCGCTCTTAGCTTCGCGTCCGAGATGCTCCTCGACCGACTCGACCTTGCCTTCGGCTGTCTGTTTCACACCACGTTTATCGTCTATCTTGAGGAAAGTTGTCACGCGCTCATGGTCGACGGCGTCGTGTGCCGCCGCGGCGGCTTCGAATACCGTCTTTGCGTCGTCCGCCTCGATTATAGTGCCCATGCCCGTCGTCTCGTACTCGACGTCGAATCCTTCGAGTGCGTCTACCGCCTTTGCGATTTCGGAGGACATGCTCTCCTGTGCGGGCGCGACTGTTAGGAAGCCTACGGCGGTCACTCCACCACCTCCATCTCGTCGTCCTCGTTCGGTACGACGCAGAGAAAGACGCCGCGTTCGTCGCCGCCCATGTAGCTGTGTACCGCGCCCGCTGGGACGTGCATCGCGTCGCCTTCGTGGGCGACATGCTCCTCTCCTTCGACTTCGACGGTGTAGCCGCCCTCCAAGACGTACTGCACGTGCTCGACGCTGTTGGTGTGTCTTGGCACGCGCGCGTTCGGCTCTAAGACGAACCTGCGCAACGCGTTTTTCGCGCCGTCTTCGTCGTCGTCCTCGCCGCCGACGAGCACCTTCTTGCGCAGACCTTCCGCCTGTTCGACAGCCTCAACGTCTTCTTCGTTTACGAGCTTCATGGACGCCCTACGCACCGACGCCGTAAGAAGATAACCCGCTATCTAACTGCTACTCTTCCGAACCCGGTTCAGGACCGAAGTTCTCGACCTTCGGCTCTCCGTCGTATCCTGCTTCTTTGAGTGCCATCTCGGCGTCCGCTAAGAACCCCTCAAAGCCGTAGACGAAGACCTGCCCGCCCTCTTCGACTGCGTCGGCTACGGCTTCGTCGAACTCTCCGACTTCGTCTTCGGCGACGACTACGATACGCGCACCGTCTTCGCGGAGCGTGTCAAGTCTTTCGTTGTGGGCAGGTTCGTCGTCGACATAGACAACGGAGACGTTCTCCGCGCCGTGTTCGTCGGCTACGCGCTCCGCGATTCCGACGGCGGGACCGACACCCGGACCGCCCGCGAGCACGACGACGCGCTCCTCGTCTTCGTAGAAAGAGCGTCCGTACGGTCCGTCGACGGAGACGTAGTCGTCGGGTTTGAGTGCGGCGAGCGCGGGGCTGAGTTCGCCGGAGGGGTCGACGCCTACCGTAATCTCGAAGCTTCCGTCGGAGTACGGCGACGAAACCGTGTAATGGCGCACGACGAACTCTTCGCCGACGCTCAGACCGACCTGAACGAACTGTCCCGGCTGTATCTCCCAGTTGGGCGAGTTCGACAGGTCTATCGCAACGGTGTCTCCGCCCACGTCCCTTACGTCCTTGACGGCAACCTCCGTGCCTTCCATACCGGAAGTTGGAGACAACAAGACAAGTGTCTTCTTCTTTGTAGAAGCCTGCGCGACGCGGTCGTGCCGACCTGAGCATACGTACGTCTGACTTAGGTTTTTCAACTTGCCTGTGTAAGCCGTATGTAGGTATGCGTAAGCTCGAAGTAGAACTGGAGCACGAGGTCGTCGACGCGCTCGACGAACTCGCGGACGAAGAGAACAGCACGAGAAGCCGTGTAGCTTCGGAGATGTTATCTGAGTGGCTAAGCCGTCGGTCGGCGTAAGGTATATTGGGTGGGGCTTCGTTTCTGCTACGATGCCACGCATAAGACCCGTAGACAGACTCGAAAGAGTAGTAGAGAGACTCGACCGCGCACTCGACGACCGTGACTTGGACACCGACCTCACAGGTTCGGGGCTACTGAGCGGTGTCGACGTAGACGTGATAGACGACGGAGACGACATCGTAGTAGTTGCCGACCTGCCCGGCTTCGAGAAGAGCGACATCTCGGTGCAGGCTGACGACCACCGTCTTCGTCTGTCCGCTGAACGTACCGAGGAGGAAGAAGAGGAAGACAGAAACTACTACCAGCGCGAGAGGAAGCACAGAAAGGTGACACGTACGGTCACGCTACCCGTCGAGGTCGATGTCGGCGAGGCGGGAGCATCCTACGAGGACGGCGTGCTTACCGTACGTCTCTCGAAGGTAGAGATGGAAGAAGGCGAGGAGATAGACATAGAGTAGGTAGGAAGAAAAAAGTGGAGTTCCATTACGTCGACCTGCGCGCTTTCTGCTACGCGACAGAGGACGAGAACCGTGTCGAGCGCGCTCTCCGCCACTACCTGCCCGACGAGTATCCTGTCGAACGCGAGACGAACGTAGGACACCACGGCGACGAAATAGTCGTCGTTTCGGCGCGTGTCGAGAACGCAGACGACGTTCGGCACGTCATGGACCGCGTCCTTGACGCGGGAGAGGGTGAGCGCGAACGTATCGTCGACGAAATCGAGGACCGCGTCGATGAAGACTGCGCCTTCCATCTCCGTCTCGACAAACAGGAGGCATACAGCCGCAGATCCGCGCTCGGCGAAGGTCTGCATCTCCGCGCCAAGGTCGAAGCGTATCCGGCGAAACGCGAGAAGGCTGTCGAGGCTGTTCGGCGTTCGCTCTCCGACACAGCGTCCGACGGATAGAAAGCTAAAACAGCTTTTTGCGCTTACGTCAGGTATTTTATCCACGTCGTCCTACGTCGCCGTAATGTCAGCGATACGTTGGCTCGACTCGAAGCCGTTCGGACAGCAGATAATCATACTCACGGCTGTCTTCGACCCTGTCGGCGCGGTCGGCGGCTACCTACTCGCGCCCGAGTTCGACATAGACCCTATCATGGGCGCGGTGTTCGGTCTCGTGATTGCAGGAATCCCGACGATGCTCTGGATACTGCGTTACAACCAGAAGCACGGCGAGTAGCGGCGCGGAACGAAGGTTCAGAAAGACTCGAACGTCTCTTCGAGCGTCTCCAACGCCTTTACTGAGTCGCGTTTCTCGACGACTACGATGGTCTCGGTGTAACACGACGTTATGTCGACGATGTTTATCTCCTCTGACGAGAACCGCGAGACCATCCGCGCGAGAACGCCGGGAACATCCACGATATCGTCGGGCGACTCGACGGTTATGCACGTCAGATTATCGACGCGTTCCACGACCTCGCCTTCGACCGCCGCGCTTACTTCGTCGGCGTGTCCGTCGTCTGTCACGACGGTCGTGTACCTGCTTCCACGTACGAGATGCATGAAGCCGTCGGGGCGCGGAACGTCGCCGAACTCCGTCGCCGTTATCGAGACGACGTTTCCACGGAGAGAGACGCGCGAGTCGGCGAGTACGGAACGGACACGCTCGTGTTCGTCGTCGCCCTCCTGCAGGTCTTCACCGTAACGACGGACCGCGGTAGTGACAGCCTCTATGTCGACCTCACGCCCCGCGCGCTCCTCGACCTCGGGCTTTATTCGGCGCGCGACGGCGCGGTAGTTGACGACGCCTTCGCGGAGACCGTCGAGCATGTACGGGTAACGAGAGACGACCTTCCTGCACTCCTGTGCGAGGGACATGACTGCAAAACGTCGTGTGGGAACAATAAACGTCTCCCTTGCGCACGCCTCGTCAGGCGCGTCTCGTGTCAGCCGTCAAGAAGGCTCCGTGCGAAGCATTCATGTCTCTCGGGTAGACGCGCACGTATCTCGTCAACGTCCGTCTCGCCGTCCATGTTGACGAGGTAGGTGCGTCCGCGTACGTCGCCGTAAGCGCGGTGGAGGTCGTAGACGAAGCCGTAGACGGTTTCGTCGTCGGGTATCTCGTCGCTCCCCAAAAGGAACTCGACCTGTGCGTCGACGTTGTACTCCACTATTCTGTTTACGACCTCTCCGTCGTCCGACACGCCTTCGTCGATACCCGCGTCGAGCGCGTCCTCGACGACGGGAACGAGCCTGTCGACGCGGTCGCGTATGCTCGGCTGTTCGACCTCGACGCCTTCGGCGACTGCACGGTATGCTGCGGTGACCGCGCCACATCCCGTGTGTCCGACTACGGCGACCGTACCCGTCTCGGTGTGTGCGATAGGGTAGAGAAGGTTTCCGTCAACGACGCGCTCGCCGTCGCGTTCCTCCCACGCCACGTTTCCGATGTTGCTCGGCGTGAAGACGTATCCCGGTCTTTCGGCGTCCCACATCTCGGTCTGCGGCACACGCGAGTCGGAGCAGCAGAGCGAGACGAGAGGCGGTCTCTGCGCGTCGAGAACGTCGTCGAAGTAGTCCGACGGAAGCGACTCCGTGTGGCGTGCGTTACGGTCAAGGAGGTCTGTCAGGCTCTCGGTTGGCATCTTTCTCGCTTTGCGCGCCTTTCCGCCTAAATCTGTCGAAGACGCGTGTGGCGTAAATATGTCACTTCCGGCGCAAACACAACACTTTAACCTGTCCGACACGTCTTTCCGGTATGACAAAGAAAGCAGTACTCGCCTTCTCGGGCGGACTGGACACGAGCGTCTGCGTTCCGCTCCTGCGTGACGACGAACATTACGGATACGACGAGGTCATAGGCGTCACCGTCGATGTGGGACAGCCGGAAGACGACATGGATGAGGCGTACGACCGCGCACATATACTCGACGACCACCGCGTCATCGACGCGTCGGAGGAGTTCGTTGACGACCTAATATTCCCGCTCATCAAGGCGAACGGAAGCTACGAAGGCTACCCGATGGGTACGAGCGTAGCGCGTCCTGTCATAGCGCGTCACTGTCTCCGCGTCGCCGAGGAGGTCGGTGCGGACGCACTCGCGCACGGATGTACAGGAAAGGGCAACGACCAACTCAGGTTCGAAGCAGTCTGGCGCGCGTCCGACCTCGAAATCATCGCGCCGATGCGCGAGATGAACCTGACGCGCGAATGGGAGATAGAGTACGCCAACGAACACGGCTTAGAGGTCGAGGCGACGAAGGAGGAGCCTTGGTCGATAGACTCCAACATCTGGAGCCGTTCGATAGAAGGGGGCGAGATGGAGAACCCGTCGAACGAACCGCCCGAAGAGATATTCGACTGGACGGCGTCACCCGACGACGCACCCGAAGGCGGCGAGGTCGTCGAGATAGAGTTTGAGGAGGGTGTGCCCGTCGCGCTCAACGGCGAGGAGATGGACGGGGTCGAACTCATAGAGACGCTCAACGGTATCGCGGGCGGGCACGGCGTCGGACGGAACGACATGATGGAAGACCGCGTGCTTGGTCTCAAGGTACGCGAGGTCTACGAACACCCTGCCGCGACGGTGCTTCTGAAAGCGCACGCCGACTTAGAGTCGCTCGTCTTCACGCGCGCCCAACTCAAGTTCAAGCCGCTCGTCGAGAACGAGTGGAGCGACTTAGCGTACGCAGGTCTGGTAGACGAACCCCTGTACGAAGACCTGAACGCCTTCGTAGACTCGTCGCAGGAAGTCGTCAACGGCACGGTGCGTGTCAAGCTACACAAGGGCACGGCACGTGTGGTCGGACGCGAGAGCGACGACGCGCTCTACAGCGAAGACATGGTCTCGTTCGACACGGGCGGAGTCACGGACGACATCGACCAGACGGACGCGGTCGGCTTTGCGAAGTACCACGGGATACAGGGCAGGTTACGCAAGTCTCTGGATGAAGACACCTAGATACCGAAGACTCCCTCAGCGTTCTCGTACAGGAACTTCCTCTCCACTTCCTCGCTGAGGTCAAGGTCGCCCACGCCACTGAGGCAGTCGTTGGGCTGTATCATCGGATAGTTGGTGCCGAAGAGAACCTTGTCGCTTCCGTGTCCTTTCATGAACTCGACAAGTTTGTCGGGATAACGTTTCGGCTTGTATGCTGAGGTGTCGATGTAGACGTTCTCGTACTTAGTCGCCAGCGCGACCATCTCCTCCGTCCATGGATGTCCTATATGTCCGCCGACGACCGTCAGTTCGGGAAACTCGCGCGCGACGTTGTCGAGATAAGGTATCGGTCGTCCTGTCTCCGACGGCTTGAGCGGACCGGTATGTCCGACCTGCAGACAGAACGGAACGTCCTGTTCGACACACTCGGTGTAGACGGGGTAGTAGCGGCGGTCGTCGGGTGGTAGCTCCCAGAACCACGGAACGATTCGGATTCCGACGAAGCCGAGTTCTTCGACGCATCTTCGCACCTCGCGCACGGCTTCCATCGGCTTGTCGAGCGGGACGGAGCCGACGCCCTCAAACATGTCGGGCTTTTCGTCGACTATCTCGGCGACGCTGTCGTTGCTGATAACCGGACCGTCCGGACCCCACCAAGCCGAGATGAGTGCCTTTTCGACACCCGAGTTTTCGTAAGCCTGCACCGTCCAGTCGAGCGGTAGGTCGGCTTCCGGAATCTCGCCGCCGGTCCACCGACGGAGAGACTCAAGGAAGTCTTGACCAAGGAACTCCGCGTTGGGGTGCTGCATCCACGCGTCGACCACAGGTATGTCATGGTCTACCATACTTGGCGTCGTTGTCTATGTATAAAATATCTGTCGGTAGCCGACCTACTCTGTTCTGTTCACCGTCAGCATCGCCGACCTATAATCCAAAGAGGAATATGCGCTGCGTTCATATAGGGTTCAGCTAGAGCACAGTCCGCGGAGGCATGTATGCCTACGATAGAAAGAACCGAAAAAAGCTACTAAGACTGAATGAGCGACATACCGAATCTGAGAGAGTCGATAGACGAAACCGGCGCGGAAGCACACGTCTCCCCGCGGCGTTCCGACAGCACGAAGGAGTGGATAGACAGGGACTTTCTTCGTCAAGAATTCGGAGATGACAGCTACGTTTCGACGGTGAAAGACGACGCACAGACACGGTACAGGCTGAGAACGGGCGACGAGAAACCCGAAAGGTGGAGCCGTTCTGTGCTGACGGTTGAGGGACTAGAGAAAGAAGACCTCGGACTCGGCGAAGTCGAACTCGTCGTCGAGATAAAGGGTGCAGAGGCTCCTTGGAACAAGGGCGACGAACTCTCCGTCGGCGCGGATGTTCTGGAGTACGAGCCTGTCCGTCTCCGCCACGTCGCAGGAATGGAGGTGGAGAAGGAGGAGCTGACCAAGTTTCTGGAAGGAATCGGGGGCGACTACGGTCTGACAGAGCAGACAGGCATACTTCTCGAAGGTCCACCCGGCACAGGAAAGACCGAACTCGTGCGCGAGGTATGTCAGGAGCGGTACGGTTCGGTTCCGGTCACGGTTTCAGGACCCGAGATACTCAGCCGTTGGGTCGGCGACTCCGAGCACGCGCTCCGTAGGAAGTTCGAGGAAGCGCGCGAAACGCGTCACAAGGTTCTCTACATCGACGACTTAGACGCGATAGCACGCCCGCGCGGCGACGGCACCGACAGCCACAGCGCGCCGATAGTGGCGCAGTTACTCGTCCTCTTAGACGGCGTCGAGGCTAAACGCGAGTTGGAGGAGGCGGGTACTGAAGCCGTCAAGGTCGTCGCCTCGACTAACATCTCGCATGTCGTCGACCCCGCACTCAGACGACCCGGGCGACTCGGAAACCGTCCGATACAGTTCGGTCTTCCGAGCTACGAGGAGAGGAAGGCGATACTGCATCACTACCTTGAGAAGATACACACGAGCGAAGACGGCACGCTCGACGCAGGTCTGGCGGCTTTCGTCGAGGAGGGCGACACCTCCGTCTTCGAGGACGAGAACGACGTTCTGAGTGGAACCGACGGCTTCACCGGCGCGGACATAGAGGACTGGATACGCGAGTCGGCGAAGGTTGCCACGAACGAAGAAAATAAAGACTTAGACGTGGATACGCTGACCGAAGTCCTGAGCGGGGGAGGCTTCAGCAGAGACCGCGGCTTCAAGGAGACGGTGATAGAGCCGGACGGCACCTCACCGCGGTCGGTCGGCTCGAAGCCCACAGTCTGCAGGAGGGACGGACGAACCCCTTCTCGTATAGTCCGCGACGAAGGCGACCCGAGTTACCGTTACCGGCATAGGGTCGTAACACCGAAAGATCTGCTGGAGGACGACTTCGTCAGAACAAAGGAGAACGTGGTACAGGCTTTTCGCCACGGCGACGACGAACGTCTTCTTCTGGAGATTGACGACTGGACTCTGCTCAACCAAGCGCGCGAGGAGTCACACATAGCCAACCGTCTCATCGGTATCGTGCACGAAGAGCTTCTCAAGTGGGAGAACGAGAACATCCTGTTGCTAGTCGACGACACCGATACGAGCGGTCTCGACATGCTCGACGAGGGCGGCTGAAACAGTACGCGCTCAACGCCCTTCCGCCAGCCTCTCAGCCAGCGACTCGGGCAGACCTGCGCGTCTTATCTCGTCCTGTACCTGCGAAACCGGATACTCGACACGTCTGAGTTCGACCTCGTGCGTCTCGGTGTCGAGCAGGGCGTAAGCCGCACGAGGGTCTTCGTCACGCGGCTGTCCTACGCTCCCCGGATTTACGACAACACCTTCGTCGTATGCGCGTTTCGCCTGCACGTGTGTGTGCCCGAGCACGAGAACGTCCTCGCCTCTCAGAAGCGACGGCGAGAAGTCGTGCGGAAACGTGTACCTGTCGGGCGCGCCGGGTGCTCCGTGAACCGTCTTTATCCGCGCGCCGCCTATCATCGTCTCGCGCTCCACCGGAAGGTTGTCGAGCCATTCGACGGCTTCGTCGCCAAGGTTCCTCTGTGTCCACTCGACGGCGCGTCCTGCGTCGGTGTGGAAGCCGAAAGACGTGTCGCCCGCGACTGCACGGTCGTGGTTGCCCTGCACGCAGACGGCGTCGTTCTCGCGCAGGAGTTCGACGCAAGCCCCCGGATACGGGTTGTAGCCTACCGCGTCGCCCGCGTGCACGAGTGCGTCTACGTCAGGCATGTCGTCTAACACGGCTTCGAGCGCGGGCAGGTTGGCGTGTACATCGCTTATGAGTCCTATCATCGTGTCCCCTTGACCTGTCTACTCCCCTTCGTTTTCGTCTTCGCCGTCTCCGTTGTAGACTGCAGTCTCACCGCCGTAGACGGCGCACGCGGCGACCGGATGTTCGTACTCCATTCCGTATACCGTCCGTGCCGCTTCCTCCGCGCTCGAAACCTCGAACTCGACGCGCTCCGGCTTCTGTACCTCGTAGGTCGCAACCATCGTCGGCTCTTCGACCCTCTCGACGACGACCGAGTCGCGTGTCACCGTGCCGACGTACGCCTCTTCGGGCGCGACGACACCGGCGATACGCGGCGTGTCGTAGTCGTCCTTCTCGTAGTCGAGCGTCAGGAGAGCGAGCGTGAGCGCGTCGCGTGCGGGATAGCCTGTGCGCATCTTCTCGGTCACAGGGTCGACGTGCGTCCCGTTTCCGAGAACCGTCACTCCGTCGCCGACGTGCCGCAGGCAGTTGTACGAGACGTACGGGTTGTCGTACTCCTCCTCCGGAACGACGGCGATACCCTCGTCAGTATCACGCGCGACACGGTCTGGGAAAGACCGTGATGAGACACGGTACGCACCCATGTCGGGTGCCACCACAAGAAACCGTCCTACGTACATACAGAAGAGTTCGACACCCTACCGGATAGTCGTTACGAGAGAGTCCGGAAGACAAGAACCTCGGCAGATAGCGACGGAAAGTCACGAAAGTGCTGTATACAGGAAGTACACGGCAAGTACGAGTATAGCCGCAGGAATCACGAAACGTGCCGCGACCGCAAGAAGCGCGCCTGCGACGGGCACGAGAATACCCGCGAGAAGAAGACCGATACCTACGACTGCGAGAATCTTGAGATACTTCTTCGTGTCGCGCGATACTGACGACTCGACAGGAACAGCGTCGTCGTCCACGTCGTCGAACTCGTCGAGAGGCACGTCCGACTCGACGACATCGCCCTCTTCGAGCATCGAGATAAGTTCGTCGAGCGTCCTGTACGTCTCGACACCCTCTTCGAGTGTCTCGACTGTCACGACGGTATCGTCGCCTTCTTCGCGTACCTCGACCACACGGTAGGTCAAGTCAAGCTCTAGGTTCGTGTAGACATCCCCGACTTCCACCACATCCTTTCTTCGTGACATATATGCTCAAACCTTTCGGCGTTAGGGTTTCAGTTTTCTTCGCCGTCCACTTCTTCTTTCCCCTCGTCATCCCTGTCTCCGACAAAAGTCGTCACGTCGGCGACCTCGTCGCCTTCTTCGAGACGCATCAGTATGACACCCTGTGTGTTCCTGCCTATCTCCGACACTTCCTCGACGCGCGTCCGTGTCACCTGTCCGTCCTTGCTGGTCACGACAACCTCCTCGTCTCCGACGACGTGGTGGAGCGACTCCCTGCCTGCTTCTGTCTTTATGTCGACGAGACCTTTTCCGGCGCGTCCTTGGCACCTGTACTCGCCAACAGGTGTTCTCTTTGCGTATCCGTCGCGTGTGACCGTCAGAAGACAGCCTTCGCCGTCAGGTCCGTCTATCGTCGTCACACCCGCTACCTTGTCGTCTCCTTCGAGTTCGACGGCACGTACGCCACGTGCGTTACGTCCCATCTCACGCGCGTCGTCCTCCTTGAAGCATATAGTCATGCCGTCGCGCGTTCCGACTACGATGCATCCCCCTCCGTCGGAGAGTTCGACGCCGACGAGTTCGTCGCCTTCTTCGAGCGATGTCGCTATGATACCTGTCGAACGCGGGTTTGAGAACGCATCGGTCGAGACGCGTTTGACATAGCCGTCACGTGTCACCATTACGAGGCATCTGTCGTCGTCGAAACAGTCGACAGGAAGCGTCTCAGTTATACGTTCGTCGTCCTCCAAGTCGAGCAAGTTTACTATGCTCCTTCCGCGCGCCGTCCTTCCTGCCTCGGGTACCTCGTACGTCTTGAGCCAGTACGCCTTGCCCTTGTTCGTGAAGCAGAGGAGGTAGTCGTGGTTGTCCGCAACGAAAGCGGACGCTATCTCGTCGCCGTCCTTGAGGTCCGCACCGATGACGCCCTTCCCACCACGTCTCTGCGGGTCGAACTCGTCGATATCCATGCGTTTGGCGTAGCCCTCCTCCGTCATTACGACCAAGACACGTTTCTCGGGTATCAGGTCTTCGCGTGTCACCTCTTCGCCGCCCTCCTCTATACGCGTACGACGGTCGTCGTCGTACTCGTCCTTGATTTCTAAGAGTTCGTCCTCCACGACACCCATTAGCTCGTCGTCGTCGCCGAGTATCTCTTCGAGGCGTTCTATACGCAGTTCGAGGTCTGCGTGCTCCTCCTCCACGTCGTCGCGTTCGAGCGAAGTGAGGCTACCCAACTGCATGCTAACGACGTGCTCCGCCTGTCTCTCCGACATGCCGTACCTTTCCTGAAGGACGCTCTTGGCGTCGTCGCGGTCGTCGGCGTCACGTATCTCCTCAACGACGTCCTCGGCGTTGTCGATTGCGACCAGACGTCCCTCCAAGACATGAGCGCGTTCCTCCGC
>JAQZDD010000121.1 GCA_028751055.1 Euryarchaeota archaeon Ods04
GAAGCGTGCGCCGTCTCGGGGAAGCACGGTCTTGCCTTCTCTGTCTGCCTCAACCCTGCCGCGCATCTCGACGAGGCACGCGAGGCTTGGCGTGCGTTCGAGTCAACAGTGATAGAAAAGGTACGGGGCGCGGAGATAGAGGAAGGCAGTCCCACGTTCGCTCTCACAGACGGCACCTTCGACACGGGCGCGGTCGCCGACGTTCTGTACGACTGGGTGACCGGCGACGTCGTGGTAGTAAACGAGGACGGCGAGGCGTCTTTCCGCGCCGGTTCTTTCGACTGCGGACGTGTCGCACGCGAGACAGCAAGGGCGGTCGGCGGCGAGGGCGGCGGTCATCCGTCGCGTTCCGGTGCTTCTTTTTCGGCGTCGGACGTATCTCGGGACGACTTTGTCGAGGCTGTAAGGAGGACTCTATGACAGTAATAGAACTCGAAACGGAACACGAAGACGCTCATACGGTCGCGCGTGCTGTCGCACCCGACAACACCGACGAGATGGAGACGCGCATAGAGGACGGAAAGGTCGTGACACGTATCGAACGCGGAACTGTCGAGTCGGCGGGCGCGACAGCGGACGACTACATGAGAAACTTAGTCGTCGCCGACGAGTTAGTCAGCGCGCTGTAGCTTCTCGTCGGTAACCTCGTCGATACCGACGCTCTCGTACTTTGCGATAACGTCGAACCGTTCAAGAGGCGTCTCGTCCGTGATACGTCCTTCATCTAGGTGGTTGTCGACGAACCTGCGCGCTACGACCGTCTTGCGTCCCTCGCCTTCCTCTGCCTCTCTCTGCGCTTCGGCGACCAAGACCGCGGCGGCATAGACATCGTAGATGAAGTCTGCGAGGTCTTTCGCGCGTAACTGCGCGCCGTCCATGCCGCTCGCCGCTACGTCGTGCATCGTCTCTTCGAGTTCGTCGCGTTCCTCACGCACCCTGTCGGCGACGGGGACGACAGCGGGATGCTCCGCCTCGTCGAGGTAGTCGTCGATACGGTTTAGGACGACCTCGTGCGCGGCTTCTTTCTGCATCGAGCGGAGAACGTCAAGCGACAGTATGTTCGACGTACCCTCCCAGATGGGTGTGACCTGTGCGTCACGTAGGAGGCGCGCTGTCGGGAACTCCTCGACGTATCCGTTTCCGCCTAAGATTTCCATGGCGTAAGATGCCATCTCGACGGCGTCCTCGCCCGTGCGGTACTTTGCAACGGGAACGATAGCGCGCATCAGACGGTACGCTTCGTCGTCCTCGTCGCGGACGTAGCCGTTGAGCGCGTCGGCGGCGTCGAACGAAAGTGCGGTGGCGGCTTCGTGCGTCACCGTCATGTCCACCAAGTCCTTCTTCATCAGCGGGAACTCCTCTATCGCGCTACCGAATGCTTCGCGGTCGGCGGCGTGTACCTTGCTCTCGACGAGCGCGCGTGCCATCGAACCACAACTGCCGACGGCGTTCGTAACACGCTCGTAGTTGAGCATCTCGGTCATATACTTGAAGCCGCGTTCGGGTTCGCCGACCAGATACCCCGTCGCGCCGCGGAGTTCGACCTCGCCCGTCGGAACGCTCTTGGTGCCCAACTTGTCCTTGAGGCGTCTGTAGTACAGGTCATTGTCTTCGCCGTCAACCTCGCGTGGAACGTGGAACAGCGAAAGACCGTCGGTGCCTTCGGGCGCGTCAGGACGCCGCGCGAGCACGAGAGGCGCGCCCGCGTCGATGTTCGAACAGAACCATTTCTCGCCCGTGAGTTCGTAGACGCCTTCTTCGTCGGTAGGTTCGGCGATAGTCTCGTTCGCGCCGACGTCGCTACCGCCCTGTATCTCGGTCAGAAACATCGCGCCTTGTTCCAAGTCTTCAAGGTCGCGTGCAGTCAGTGCGTCGAAGGTGTCGTCGTGTCTGTCTTTCTCGTCAGCCTGCTCCAAGACGAGCGCGGCACCGCCCGTCATAGAGACTGAACATCCGAGACCTATGTCGCAGTATGCGATGAGATAGTAGTGCGCGAGCGAGTGTGTGAGAGGCATCGGCTCGTCGCGTTCCGGTGGCGCGCGGAAAGAGTCGGCGACGGCACCGTTCTCGAAAGCTATACGGTCGTTTTCTTCCTGTTCGGGCGGGTAATCGACCTCGTTGACGACCTCGCCGTGTTTGTCGTACGTCCGTAGTTCTGGCGGGTTGTCGTCTATCGCGTCGGAGTTGTCGACGACCTCCTCGCCGACTAACCTCCCGAACTCGGCGAGGCGTTCCGCTCCCCAGTCGTGTTCGTCTTCGTCGTAGACGCGCTCCACCTCGTCGCGCAGCACGGGGTCAGCTTCCCAGTAGCTGAAGCCGCGCCCTTCGTCGTGTTCTGAGTAATCGAACTCCATGCCCGACGTTCGTGGTGCTCGCGGATATATCTAACTTCGACACGCAACGTACCGGAGAAACCGGCTACAGAGGTCGGAAACGGGGCAAGTACTAAGTTCCATCCATGCTACTTGTCATTTATGGACAGAGGAAGGGACGGTAACGGTGACAGAAACAAAGCGCGGGTTCTGATAGTGAGGGGCGCGGTTCTCGCGGTAGTTTTCGTCTGTCTTGTGATGGCTACCGCCGGAACAGTCACAGCACAGGACACGGTCGACGTAGCAGATGTAGAGGACCTACAAGCCGTGTCGGACGCAGTCGACGGAGAGTATGTTCTCGTGGACGACATAGACGCGTCAGGCGTCGATTTCGAGCCGATAGGCGACGACGAGGAACGGTTCACAGGGACGTTCGACGGCGACGGGCACGTCATAACAGGTCTGACGGTAAACCGACCTGACGAGGAGCACGTCGGTATGTTCGGCTACGTCGGCTCCGAAGGCACGGTTACAGAAGTCGGTCTGGAGGACGTGGAGGTCACCGGCGGTGACTCGACGGGCGGACTCGTAGGACGTAACGGCGGCACGGTGAGCCGTTCACACACAACGGGTGCGGTCGAAGGCGGCAACAACGTCGGCGGCTTGGTAGGACGTAACGTCGGCGACATCGACGAGTCGTACACGACAGCCGAAGTCAACGGAGAAGACCGTGTTGGTGGCTTGGTAGGACGTAACGTCGGCGATGTCGACGAGTCGTACGCCGCCGGAACCGCGACCGGCAACTCCGACGTGGGCGGCGTGGTAGGTAGCAACGCCGGCGAGATAACCGACTCCTACTCACAGACGGAGGTCGAAGGCACGTCGAACGTCGGCGGAGTAGTCGGCTCCAACGTCGGTGGCACGGTCCTGGGAACATACACCGCCGGGAAGGTAGGCACAGCACCGGCGTCGGGCGGCTTGGTCGGACGCAACACAGCCGACATAGCCGAGTCGTACTGGGACACCGACGCGACGGGACAGGCAAGCTCTGATGCGGGTACCGAACTCACGACTGAGCAGATGACCGGCTCGGACGTGCTTGTTTACATGGACGCTCTCAGCTTCGAAGAGACGTGGGAGCATACCGACGGATATCCCGCGCTCGCGTGGGAGATACACGGCTACGAAACCGAGTCGGAGATGAGCCTGCCTCCGGTGGAAACAGGAGATGATGACGACACGGACGAGGAGACGGACGACTACGAACCTCCGGGTGAAGGTCTACCCGGCTTCACCGTCGTGGCGGCTTTAGTCGCGGTTCTCGCGGGCGCGGCACTGGTGCGGAGCAGGTAGGTTCGGTAGTTCGTGTATACGGTTCGCGTCTACGGCATGTCACGCTGTAGACTCCGCTCAGAACAAGTGTCCTGAAAGGTAGAGTAGGACGGCGTGGTTCAGCTATCTGGGGAGATTGGGGGGAAACTGAACCCACAACTAAGGGGAGTGCACGCCGTCTAGGCAGACTTGTGAGAAACCGTTAATTAAATCTTCCGATGGAGGTGTCAGAACGGGGGTTCCACCGTCAGAAGCTATATCCGCGAGCACCGCTAACTGGTAGTGCTATGAACGGGGGAGAACAGCTATCATCGATAGTCGACAGAATAAGAGAGAACGCCAACGCCGAGACGGTGTACGGCGAACCCGTCGAGCGCGACGGAAAGACGGTCATCCCGGCTGCGAAGATAGCGTACGGCTTCGGCGGAGGATACGGCTCGGACGCCCGCGGCGGGTCACAGAACGGCGGCGACAGCGGGGAGGGTGGCGGAATAGGCGGCGGTGTCAAGGCTACACCTGCCGGTGTCGTCGAGATAACCGACTACGAAACACGGTTCATCAGGTTCAGCGACAGGAAGAAGCTCGCCGCGATAGCCGGTCTGTTTCTCGTTCTGGGCTATCTGCTGGGGCGGCGGTAGGGCGGAGGTTTCGCTTCGGTCGCCCGTCGCGCTCTCGCGGAGTGTATCCGTCTTCGGGTTGTGTTGGCACGGCGGCGGAGTCCGTGTCGGTAGTTCCACTCCGGACGGACGAAGACGCTCGGCTTCGGTAGCGTCGTTCCACAGACGGATATGTGATGTATGTTATGTCACACCACCGTTAAAAATAATAGAGAAAGTTTCATTCACTCTGCAGGCACAGATGCAGGACGAAAATCGGAAAGAAGATTTCACAC
>JAQZDD010000312.1 GCA_028751055.1 Euryarchaeota archaeon Ods04
GTTCTCGTTCTCGGCAACGACCTCCTCGAAAGGCGTCCACGCGTCGTGTGTCGTGTTCGAAGGAGCGTACCTCTCGGAGTCGCCGAACTCGTTCATCGCTTGTAGGGCGCGCTTGACGAACCATTCCTGATAGTCGTGGCTCCTTGCGGTCATCGTGCCGCCCATGAGTATGAGTTCGACCTTGTCGACGAGATGCCCCGTCTCGCGCAAATCAGTCAGACGTTGCGTCACCTGGTCGTACGGATGGTACTCGTTGTGCTCGCCGCGCATCGACGCGGGTTCGTTGCCCGTGTACGACATCGGTGCCTCGAACTCCGAGTCGGGACCGCCGGGACAGAAGACGCAACGTCCGTGCGGACATGGTTCGGGAGATGTCATGACAGCGACGGGTGTGACGCCGCTCGCAGTCCGTACGGGCGTGGTGCGCAGGACACGCTCGGCGCGCTCACGGTGCTCGTCGGGCACCGCCTCTAAGATGTCGGAGTTCTTGGGCACGCGCGGCGACGAGTGCTCGCCACAGACGCGGTGTTTCTCGCTCTCCACGTCGTCGCGTCCGAGTTCGCCCTCGACGACCATACGCGCGAGTTCGTCGACGACACGGTCGAACGCGTCGTCTTCGGCGTCGCCACCTTCGCTGGTTGCCATCGGAAACCGTACATCCTCCTTCTTTTTGTGCTTGACGGTACGGTCGCCGTCAGCCGTCGCCGTCAGCCGTTACGGTTAAGAAGAGGCATGACGAACCGCCGAACGGATTCTTGATGTCCACTGGAGAAACTACGGCACGGTCCGAGGAGTTTGTCTCAGTTGTGGAGGACGCGGAGAGACTCGCAGTCGTCTGCCACGACAATCCGGACCCCGACTGCATAGCGAGCGCGCTCGCCGTGCGTACCATAGCTACCGAGTCGGGCGTCGGCGACATCGATATACTCTACGGGGGCGAGGTGTCGCACCAGCAGAACCGTGCTTTCGTCAACCTGCTCGGCGTCTCTATGTCGAGGTTCGACGAAGCCGACCTCGGCATGTACGACGTAATCGGCTTCGTCGACCACTCGCAGAAAGGTGCCAACAATTCGGTACCCGAAGACGCGAAGATAGACTTCGTTATCGACCACCACCCACCCGAGAACGGCGTCGATGCCGGCTTCGTCGACGTGCGCGAGGAGTTCGGCGCGACCACGACGATACTCGTCGAGTACCTCCGTGAACTCTCGATAACTCCCGAGACGGAGACGGCTACGGCTCTGCTTTTCGCTATACGTGCTGAGACTCTCGAATACCTCCGCGACACGACGCCGATGGAGTACGACGCTTCGCGTTACCTCCACGAACTTGCCGACATCGACCTGCTCGAACGTATGACAAATCCGGCGTTCACGCCCGAGACGCTCGACACGATAGGCGAGGCTATACTCGGACGTGAGGTACGTGCGTCGTCGCTCGTCGCCGGAGTCGGCGTAATAACCGAGCGCGACGCGCTTCCGCAGGCGGCGGACTACCTGATGCGCCTCGAAGGCATATCGACCGTCTTGGTCTTCGGTGTCGTCGAAGACGAGATAGAGATAAGCGCGCGCTCGAAGGACTCACGTGTCGACCTCAACCAGGTGATGCGCGACGCCTTCGGGGACGTGGGAAGCGCGGGCGGTCACCGAGCGATGGCTGGCGCGCAGGTGCCGCTCGGAGTCTTCTCCGATATGGCTGTCGCGGACGAAAAGATGATAGAACTCGTTTCCGGCACAGTCAAGAAACGTTTCTTCGACGCGATGAACCTGCTGGACGGCGAAGCAGAGGACTAGTCTGTTTACTTTGGTCGGGTTATTCGCCGCCTTCCGCGCCCTTCTTGAACTCGCGCAGAATCCTCCACGCGAGAGCGACGAGAACGGCGGCGACGCCGAGTATGGTTCCGGCTACCACGAAGTCGACTATATCCATCGGCGGTTAGTGCAAGAGCGCGCCACATAACTCTACCTTTCCTCACCCTATTCAGAGTTAGCCGTACTGTCTTCGGTACCGTCGTCGAATCTTTCGCCGAAGCTGACGAGCGTCTCTCCGTCGAGCGAGATGATATGTCCGCCGAAACGTCCGTCGTCGCAGACGAGCCATGCGTAGTGAGAAGTCGGCGAACCGCGCGGACGCGTAGGGCTTCCGGGGTTCAGAACCGGAACCGCATTTTCGTCGTAGTGCGGCGTGTGTGTATGACCGCGCACGACAAGGTGGGCACCCGTCTCCGCCGCCTCGTACGCGACATCGAA
>JAQZDD010000295.1 GCA_028751055.1 Euryarchaeota archaeon Ods04
TCCTCCTCGGATATCGCGCCCGGACCGAAGACGACGACGGGTGCGTGTCTCGCAAGATACGACGCTTCGGTCGCCGCCTCGAAAGGACGTATCTGTGTGTCGACGCCGACGTTTTCGACAGCCTCGACGAAACGCCGGACGTGCGCTTCGTCTTCGTCGGTGCGGAACGCCTCTAAGAACGGCGTCGGACGGTCGGCGAGTGAGACTTCGTAGTCGCAGTCGATTCCTTCCAGCGTCTCGTACACGAGCGCGACGAACTCTTCCGACGTCTCTGGCGGCACGGGACGCCTGTCGAGCGTCACCGTCGCACGTTCGGGCACACGGTTCGATGCTTCGCCGCCCTCGAAACGCGTGACGGTAAGGCGCGACTCCCCAAGGAGTTCGTCGCTGTCGGGTTCTATGCTTTCGAGCCTGCGCACCGCCTCCGCGGCGCACGAGACCGCGCTCGTTCCGTCGCCGCTCGCAGCGTGCGCGCTCTCGCCTACGAACTCCACCGTCGCCTCGAAACGTCCTTTCGCCGCCGTACAGACATCGAGGCTCGTGGGTTCGCCGACGACGGCGAAATCCAAGTCGTCGCCGCCTTCGTCACGCAGATACTCGTGGAGACCACGCGAAAGCGTCTCCTCGTCGGGCGAAACAACAAGTCTGACCGCGCGGTCGCCCTCGAACTCCGACGCGTCGAAGCTTTCGTACGCGGAGACCATAACAGCGAGCGGTCCCTTCGCGTCGCACGCTCCTCTGCCGCGCACGACGCCTTCCTCGCGCCCGTAGCCGAGATGCGGCGCGACCGTGTCCATGTGTGTGTTCAGCAGAACAGTCTCGTCGGCGTCGTCTCCACCTTTCTCCGCGACCACACACCCCGACTTGTGCTCCGTCGCTCCGGTCACGTTTTCTAGAAGGTACTCGCGCATCTCCTTGACGTTCTCGTGGCTCTCTATCGGAACCGTGTCTTCGAGGAAGGCGACTGAATCCATACACGAAAACCGTCGTCTGCTCACGTCAACCTAACGAAAGCTACTAAAGAATGCCCCAACTACGTGGTGAGGGCAGACTTAACATGAGGTGTATCCTGACTCCATGGGCGTGACTATCGTAGGTGCTCAACTGGGCGACGAAGGCAAAGGGAAGTTCGCCGACATATACAGCGAGACGGCGGACGTAATAGTACGTTTCCAAGGCGGAAACAACGCAGGACACACGGTCGTGGCTAACGGCGAGGAGTTCAAGCTACACCACGTCCCGAGCGGAGTCCTCCGCGGCGGCACGGGCGTCATAGGAAACGGCTGTGTCGTCGACCCTGGCGTCCTCTTAGAAGAGTTGGACGGCTTGGAAGAACGCGGTGTCGACGCCGACGTACGTATCGCCGAACGCGCACACGTCATAATGCCGTACCACCGTGTCATAGACGGCGTCGAAGAAGACGCAAAGGGCGACATGGCGGCGGGCACGACAGGGCGCGGAATCGGACCGACGTACGAAGACAAGGTTGGACGGCGCGGTGTGCGCGTCTTAGACCTTCTCAAGCCCGACGCTCTGCGCGAAAAGCTCGAATACGTCGTGCCGACCAAACGCGCTCTCGTTGAGGATGTCTTCGGCATCGAAGTCAATGGTACGGAGCACGGGGAGGCGTTCGATGTCGACGCAGTCCACGAAGAGTACGTCGAGTACGGCGAACGTCTCCGTGACGATATCGTCAACGCGAGCGAGTACGTCAACGACCGCATGGACGCGGGCGACGCCGTCCTTTTCGAGGGCGCGCAGGGTACTTCGCTCGACATCGACCACGGCATATATCCGTATCTCACCTCCTCGAACACGACGGTCGGCGGCGCGTGCACGGGCGCGGGAGTCGGCGCGACACGCCTTGAAGAGACCGTAGGAATCATGAAGGCGTACCTGTCGCGTGTCGGCACGGGGCCGCTCCCCACGGAACTCGAAAACGATGTCGGCGACCATCTCGTTGAGGTCGGAAACGAGTACGGGACGACGACAGGACGACGCCGCAGAGTCGGCTGGTTCGACCTGCCGATGGTGCGTCACGCCGCACGTCTCAACGACTTCACCGGCGGCGTCCTTACGAGCATCGACGTCTTAGAAGGTCTCGACCCCGTGCGTGTCTGTGAGGCGTACGAACTCGACGGCGAGACACTCGACTCTATGCCCGCCGACATGGACGACTGGGCGCGGTGCGAGCCTGTCTACCAGGAGTTCGACGGCTGGGACGGCGTCGACTGGGATGCTGTAGAGACTTACGACGACATCCCGAAGGAGGCACGCGAATACGTCGAGTACTTAGAAGACGAGATAGGCGCGCCGTTCTACGCCGTCAGCGTCGGTCCCGACAGGGAACAAACTATAACCCGCACCGACCCTTTCAAGTAGACATGAAGCAAGACCTGATGGACA
>JAQZDD010000268.1 GCA_028751055.1 Euryarchaeota archaeon Ods04
CCTTTCGCCAACGAGACTGAGATAGAAGGTGCGGGCGACGGTATCGGCGTCGCGTCGGGTAGCACGGTCGAGATTGAGTACGACTCCGGCGAAGAGGTGATTAGGATAGAATGACGATGGAAAGGACGTCGGAACGAACCGCCGGGGATGCGTGCGAAGCAGACGGACGCGCAGTCTCGGAGGTGATAGGCTACGTCATCATACTCGGCATAGTCTTCACTGTCTTCGGCTTGATATTCGTGAACGCGACCTCGTTGTTCTCCGCGACGGGCGAGACGGAGCGTCTGGAGAACGCCGAACGCGGCTTCGTCGTTCTGCAGTCGAACGTCGACGACATCGTCTACGGCGACGCGCCGAGACGCACCACCGACGTGCAGTTGGGGGGTGGGTCTGTCGGTATTGACAACTCGTCATCGAGGGTCTCTCTGACCGTTGACGGAGAAGAGGTGAGGAACCGTCCGTTGTCGACGGTTAGCTACACGCTCGGCGATGAAGGTGTTTCGTACGAAAACGGTGCCGTCTTCAGAGAGTCGGTCGGTAGTGCCACCATGGTACGCGAACCCGGCTGGGTGATACGTGACGACTACGTGGCTGTCTCGGGCGTCCGAACCTTCGGAAGCGGTTCGAGGGGCGGCGACGGATTCGCCACCCTCCGCACCGAGCGTGTGGGAAGCGGCTTCACGCAGGAACTGACTGACGAGGACGACGTTTCCATTGAGATAGTCTCGGAGAACGCCGAGGCGTGGAACAGGTACATGGAAGACCTGAACCAGACGCATACCACGACGGTCGACAACGTTGAGTACACGCCCGACGATAACACGGTGGAGATGGAGCTCGAAATAAGCTCCACCCAGACGTTCTTCTACGTCGAGAAACCGATACGTGTGGAGCTGAGATAAGATGAGGGGACAAGAAAACCGGGGGAAAGAGGCGGCACGCGACACAGAAACCCGAGAGGCGGCACGCGACACAGAAAGAGAGGCGAGCGCGCAGTCGGAAGTCATAGGCATCGTGCTCCTTCTCGGCATAACCCTCGCCTCGATAGGGATACTGTTCCTTCTCGCCCAGCCGATAGTCTCCGACACGACCGACAGGGCTACCATCGACAAGGTGGAGAACGAGATTCTGACACTCGACTCGCGTCTCACAGCCGCCTCGCTCGATACTTCGAGGGACGAGACGCTGTCGTTCAGCCTCGAAGGAGGACAGCTTTTCTCGGAGCCGAACACGACAACCGTAACCGTGACGCTCGACGGGAACGAGGTGTACGAGGCGAACGTCGGTAAGATAGAGTACACTCTGTCGAGCGAGTCGGTAGCGTACGAAGCCGGAGGTGTCTGGAGGAGGGACGCTCTCCAAGACGGCTCTTCGATGGTCTCGTCGCCCGAGTTCGACTTCGACGGCGAGACGTTGACGCTTCCGATATACAACGTCACGACGGAGGGCGGATACTCGGGTTCGCGCACGGTCGACGTCTTGGGCGGTGAGCGCGAACGGTTCTACCCTGTGGACGACGGCGACAACCCCGTCAACGGACAGGTCAACGTCACCGTTGAGAGCGACTACTACGAGGCTTGGGCGCGTTACTTCGAGGAAGAACTCCGCGCTGAGGTTACGTTGGGCGACAACTCGGTTGAGGCAGAGCTACTCGCGTTCGACGCTCCCGACGAGATAACGACAGCAGGCGCGAGCAAGAAGGAGTACGACGCACCGTCGAACGACCCGTTCGAGAGCATCGAGGACGGCGTCAGGTTCCCGTCTGTCGACAGGCTGATAGGGAGTTACGTCGAGTACGGAAGGGAAAACGAGGGGTCGGCTGAAGTCGGAGATGTGGCGGGATGTGAAACTGAATGTGGCGGAAGCAACGAGCCACAGGTTTTCTACAACGCCACCGACTACACGCTCGAAAACGGTCAGTTTGACACGTCGGGCGGCAACATCACCGTCGTTGTGGACGGAGACCTGACGGTCGAGAGCGCGGAGATAACTAATGGAAACAACAACGTGACCATCGTCACGACGGGCGACCTCAAGTTCGCCGATGACGTTGGCGAGTACACTGTGGGCGCCGACGACGAACCCGAACGCCTCGTCTTCCACGCGCCTTCCGACAGCGAGGTCAGCATCGTCGGCGACGGCACGGGCGAGGGTGTCATCTACGCACCCGACGCGCTCGTCACGCTCGGCGACATGGAGGGCGAATGGGAGGGGAGCATCGTCGGCAAGGTCATCGACGCGAGCGGTGTGAGCGCGTCCGCCGAGGTCAACTTCGGCGGTGACGTGAGCGTACAGCAGACCGAGTTCCTGCGGAACCTGTACGTCACTGAGAGGAACGTCGGTATAGACTAGAACTGCGCGCCGTCCACTCCGAAAGACATTAATTTAGTTCTCTCCTACTCACACGCGTGCAAAGACGAGAGTTCCTGTTACTGTCCGGCGCGTCCGCGCTCGCGGCGACAGCCGGATGCATCGGAGGTGAAGACGCGCCGACGGAACCCGAGTACGACGACTGGTTCAGTAACGTGCCTCATTTCGAGGGCTTTGAGGACTACACCGACCAAGACGAGGTGGAGGTGCTCGTCGGAGCG
>JAQZDD010000237.1 GCA_028751055.1 Euryarchaeota archaeon Ods04
GAAGGCGAAGTGACAGCCGTCGGAGAGCTTACACGTGCTGGCGGTCTGGTGGGTCTCAACGAAGGCGAGGTAGAGGATACGTACGCACACGGCGACGTGACGGGTGAGAACGGTGTCGGTGGACTTGTCGGCGTAAACTGGTTCACCGGTGTCGTGAGAACCTCGTACGCGACGGGTGCCGTGGAGGACGAAACGCCGCGTCTCTCGCCGCAGCCTGACCTCGTTAGCGCGGGTGGAGAACCTGCCGAGGACATCGAAGACACGGAGGAACAAGAACCCGAAGGCTCGGTCGGCGGACTCGTGGGTTCCAGCCACGGCGAGGTAGTCGGCGCGTACTGGAACACCGAGTCGACGGGATGGGACGTGTCGGCAGGCGGTACCGCGCTCACCGAAGACGAGATGACGGGTGAAACGTCACGCGAAAAGATGGAGGAGTTCGACTTCGAGGAGACATGGTCGACGACCGAAGGCTATCCCGTCCTGTCGTGGGAGGCGGCGGGGACACCGTCCGACGCAGAGGACGGAGACGAAGACACCGAGGAACCGCTTTCAGGCTTCGGCTTGCTCGTCGCTGTCGTCGCAGTACTTCTCTCTGTTGTGGTCGCCGTCAGCCGTCGTAGGGACTGATGACGAGTTCGTCGCCCGCCGAAATCCCCGTCTCGTTGGCGTATCCCCGCTCCGCCTCTACGACGAACCGCGCCGGACCGTCGCTTCTGTATCTCTCGCCCTGAAAGCCAGGCGACGCGTGTTCGACGTTGACGACACGTCTGTCGCCGTCGACGAATACCATGTCGAGCGGAACCTTCGTGTTCAACATCCAGAACGAGCGGTCGTCGGCTTCTTCGTAGACGAAGAGCATACCCGTGTCGTCGGGTAGCGATTCGCGTCCCATAAGACCGCGTGCCCGCTCGCTCGGCGTCTCGGCTACCTCGACCGCAAGCACGCCGCGTTCCTCACCGTCCACCACGAACGAGACGACGGCGTCGGTGTACGGCTCGGGTGCTTCGACGGTCGTGTTCGCTGTCGCATCCGTTGTCGCGTTGTCCTCCGGCGGACTCAGACTTTCTTCCGGTGCTGAGCCGCCGTTGCCCAGACAGCCGGTTACGAGGACGAGAATTACGAGTAAAATCAGAGTACTTGTTTTCATGCTCAGAAATTCCTGATTTCTGAACCGTGGACGGGCTCGGCGGGATTTGAACTTGGTGTCACTTCACTCGCTACACGGTCACTCTACTTCGTTCCGTTCACTGACTTGCTTCACTACTTTCAGCGAGACGCTCTTTTTTCCTGCGTTCAAATCCTTGAACTTGATGCCATCTTGTCATCGATGTGCGTGAGCCACCGAAGGTGGCTCTAACAGGTCCAGCGGGTTACGGTGGACGGGCTCGACGGGATTTGAACCACGGTCACTTCGTTCCCCGCGCTCGGCTTGCGCCGAGCACACGGTCACTTCGTTCACTGGTTCAAACCCTTGAGCCGTTCGTTTACTTCGTTCACTCACGGGCTCGGCGGGATTTGAACCCGCGATCTAGAGGTTAGGAACCTCTCGCCCTATCCGCTAGGCCACGAGCCCTGACCGTTCTTGAGGCTCGCGCGCACTTAATATTCGCGTTATCTGTCCGGTTCCCCTTCCGGTACTTTTCTTCTATCCGTCGGTCGAAGCCGTCGTCGTGCCGTCACCCGTCTCTTCCGTCTCCACTTCGCTGGGCTGGGGCTGGACATCGGGCTTAACGTCCTCCGCCTCTTGTTCAAGCTCCTGCTCGTACTCCTTGACCTCCTTCTCCGCCTCCATCTTTGCCTTCTCGAACTCCTTCTTGGCGTCGCCCGCGCTCCTTGCTAACTTCGGTATCTTGTCGGCTCCGAAGAGCAGGACGAGGAGAAGCAGGATTATACCTATCTCCAAGGGTCCTAAGCCTCCGACGAACAGAGGCACGGTTACGTCTACCATATCGGTAGATACGGCACCCAATCTTATAGACCTTTCGGCAGTAGGATTAATGTGTCTCCGTCGCCCTGTTCAGGTATAGATGCTAGACGACGTACTCGGGAAGACCGAGCTGAAGGAACGTATTGAGGAACTCGAAGAAGAGAGAGAGAGCCTCGAAAACCGTCTGGAGGCTGAGGAACGGAAGCGCAAGAAGCAGGCGCGTGAGAAACAGGAGGCGTACGAGCGCGCCAACAAGATGGAGTCGAAGGTGCAGGAGCTTGAAGACCGTCTGGAGCGCGCCGAGGAGGAGGAAGACGACATCGACTTCCGTCTTGCGAAGACGGTTCGCGGTTCGACTCTTTCGAACACGCTTGACCTCTTGGAGTCGGCGCGTTCAGGTGACGACTCTCTTACGACCGTGACCGTCGCACCCGGTGACCGTGTGCCCAACGAGTTCGGTACGGAGACGACCGCCGCGCTCCAACGTATCGAGTCGAAGACGGGCTTCGTGGCTTTCGGAGACGACGCCGGGCTTCTTCGTGTCGCTCTCGTGCCGCCGCTCGAAGTCGACGAGACGCGTGTCGAACACGGAAACGCCTTCGCGCTCGACCGCTCGCTGTTCGAACTCCCTGAACCGCATGCCGTCGCCGTCGTCCGCTCCGATGAGTACGCCGGCGGTGTCTACTCGGGCGGCGAGCGCGTCGACTACACGTCACGGTCGTCCGAGGTCAAGTCCCAGCACTCGAAGGGCGGTTATTCGCAGGGACGTTTCGAGAGGGCGCGCGACGAGGAGGTCAAGAAACACGTGCGTGAGTCCGCCGACGAGTTCGACTCCATGCTCTCACGGCACGACGCCGAGCACGTCTTCGTCGCGGGCGAGTCACGTGTAGCGTCACGTTTCGTCGACGAGATACCGACGCGCGTACCCGTCTCAAAGAGGACGACTGACGCGACGGGAAGCGGCGAGTCGTTCCTGCGCCAAGGC
>JAQZDD010000216.1 GCA_028751055.1 Euryarchaeota archaeon Ods04
GAGAACAGAACCGACGAAGCCGACTTCGAGAGTAGCAGTCCGAACGTCGCAGATATCGACGACAACGGAACCGTGACCGCCGGGCGGGCGGGTGACGCTACGATAACTGCCACCGTCGAAGAGAACGGTGAAGAGCTGACCGGTGACGCCGAGATAACCGTCTTCATAGACTGCGTCGATCGCCGTAGCCTTAACCGTGGACAGGAAGAGGAGGAGTGCCCCCACGACCGTGACCTGAGACGCGGAGAGACACGCGAAGAACTTGACGAACGCACCGGTGGGAGCGGCAGAGGCGAACACCGCGACAGCACGACGGAGCGACGTAACCGCGGAAGGTAGAGACAGGCAGACGCTATACTTCTGAGTTCTCCGCCACAACGGCGTTCACCACACCTCCTAGCAGGAGCACCGCCGCGCCGAAGTATAGCCAGAGCAGAAACAGGAGAACTGCACCTAAGAAGCCGTACGCCTGATACCTGACAGCAACCGAGGCGTAGATGTCAAACAGTACCTGAAGAACGAGCCAGCCGAAGACAGCCGTCGCCGTGCCGGGGAGAACGTGTCGCGCAGAGACGCGTTCGGGCGGCATGATGTAGTAGACGGGGAGGAGCGCGGCGGCAAGACCTGCAAGGAGTACGAGCCAGCCGAGCGCGCCGACGTACGGTAAGACTACGTCAAGACGGGCAACAACTGCGCGGACGCCGACCATGAGCACGGCACCGGCGGCTATCGCTGCGACGACCACGACGCCGTTCAGAAGCTGTCGCGCGAACGGCGTAGATGTGTCGGCTTCGTACACGCGGTCGAAGGCGATGTCTATCGCACGGAAGACCTTGAGCGCGCCCCAAGCCAGAGCGACGACGCTGGCGACCGAAGCACCAAGACGACCGGCAGGACTCGTAAGAGCCTCGGCGACGACAGTCTCGCCCTCCGGAGACAGGTACGTCCCGACGAACGCGACGACGCGGTTCTCAAACGCCGCGCCGCCGATAAAGGAAGCCAAGGCGAGCGCGAGTATGACGAGAGGCACGACCGAGAAGAAGGCGTAGAACGCGACGCTCGCGGCGAGGAATGTTATCTTCACCTCCTGCGCGCGCCGGACGACAGCGCGGACGGTAGCGACGAGTTCCATCCGGTGTGTATGGAGAACCGAGACACATCAAACTAAGCATCAAGCAAAGTACGAGCATAGGAACCCTTATCGGGAACGTCGTTCTAAGCCCGACAGGGCGCGTAGCTCAGTCTGGATAGAGTGCGGGGTTCCGGACCCCGAGGTCGCGGGTTCAAATCCCGTCGCGCTCGTGAGCGACGAGGCACGAGGAGCGAACGACGCGCGGGATTTGAACTAGTGAGTGAAGCGTAGCGGAACGACCGTAATTCAAATCCCGTCGCGCTCGTCCACCGTAACCCGCTGTCTCGTGAATCGAAGATTCACGCGAATCGTCGGAAATCTCTGATTTCCGAGAGACCTGTTAGCAGTCTCGAAGTCCGCAGGACTTCGAGGGTTTGTCTCGAATTCCTACGGAATTCGTGAGCATACGCGAACCTTCGGTTCGCTCAATGTCAGGCTTCGCCTGACAAAAGGCATGCTTCGCATGCCTCACTCACGGGGTGGATTTGGAACAGTGAACGACGGAGTGGAGTGATCATGACCGTGGTTCAAATCCCATCGCGCTCGTGCAGAGGAGCGTAGCGACGACCGAACCAGCACGTGGGATTTGAACTAGTGAACGAAGTGACCGTAGTTCAAATCCCGTCGCGCGACGCCGAACTCCGCCGATGAGTCAGAGGCACGCTCATCCCACACTTCGTTATGAACAAAGCCGTACTTTTTCACTATATAAACCTAAGAAAGTAGCGCGCTCGTCGTATTAACAGCCGAAGACGGTACTCTCGCGCCGAAAGCCTTATTATCTTGCGTATTGTATGGCTATATCCGCTCGACGGGGGCAAACCGGACGGCCCTCTGCCGCCGCGTCCCCGGTTCGCCGGGACACGTCGGTACGGTATAGGGACTGAAAACCGAACTGCCCGTGAAAGGGCAACGAGGAGATAAGGTCCCAAGGAGAAGCGCGGAAGTCCAGTCCCGTAAAGGGTGAGACTCCCAGAGGACGGTGTAACTCCATCCCGCGGGAAGTCACCCGCCCACGAGAACGGCTGTGTGCGGCGAACAGGCGTACGCCGTCGCGCTCGTGGGGGGGTGTCCGAGAAGACCAAGTAACGGACGCCGTGCCAAACGGCGTTCGTGAAACCAGCGAAAGCCGGAACGGTCGTAAGGGCTTCGGAAAACGGCTCCTGTCCGGGTCCTAACCGTCGTTACTTTTCACGCTAAATATACAGCCCTTTGAGAGCCTCGACCTCACACGGCGTGTGCGGTAGGAGCAGAGGCGTAACGCTCGCCCTGCCCTCGTTGAGCGCGTTCTCGTCGGTGCCGTCGGGCATGTCGCCCTCCTTGAGTGCCACTCGCTTCAGCTTGGGGTAGTGTACCTTGAACGAACCACCGTTGAACTCTGCGTCCATGTCGTAATCCGAGACGGGGCGCGTGACCTCGTAGTCGGTAGCACCCGACGGAACCACGACGTTGAGATAGTCCGCCGTGTCGAAGACATCCGTCCGAGTCGTGTGCTCGACTAAGCGCGCCGCGAACCTCGCCGCGTCGTCGTGTTCCGCGCCGTCGGACGAGACTGCGATACCCGACACGCCGAGGTAGGCGGCTTCGATGACCGCGCTCACCGTTCCGGAGCGGTGGAAGGTGCTCACGCCGACGTTCGGACCGGGGTTCGAACCCGAGACGACTAAGTCAGGTCCGGCGCGGTCGAACGCGCGTAGACCGACGATGACGCACTCGCACGGCGTGCCCTCTACGGAGTACCCGATTTCGTGCTCCTTGTACGGGACTTCGTAAGAGAACTCGTCCCAGTCGACGTTTATTTCGGAGCCGCCGCCTACGGAGTTTCTGCGTCCGAAGGAGAGCGCGCGTCCGACGCCGCTGCTGTCGTCAGCGGGTGCGACGACGGTGACGTTTCCGACATTCGAGAGAGCATCGTGTAGCTTCCTCAAGCCGGGCGCGTCGATACCGTCGTCGTTGGTGAGGAGAATCTCAATATCGTCCATGTGTGAAGGTCGCGGC
>JAQZDD010000331.1 GCA_028751055.1 Euryarchaeota archaeon Ods04
GACGAGCCTACGTAGGTCAGAGCGAACGCCGTGGTGGTCGCCGACGCGTCGGAGTACGCGGCGTACAGGACGCCCGCCGCACCGAAGCCTCCGAAGATGAGTCCCATGAGGGCAGAGAACTCGTCGACGTTGAACAGAACCACGTCGAAGCCAAGGAAGACCGTCTCGATGTAGGCGTCGGGCGATGACCGTAGCAGCCAGACCCACGGAACGACGGCGAGCACAGCGACGAATCCGAGCGCGTGCGCCACCTTCCGCGGCACGAAGAAGGCGATAATAGCCGCGGCGAGAACGACGAACGCGGGCGGGACGACCGTGAGCATCTCTATCATCGGCTCACCTCCGTTCCGGTTGCGAGTTCTACGACCATCTGTATCACCTCAAGGAAGAAAGTCCCGGGAAGGATACCGAGGAAGACGGCACCCGAGACGATGGTGAGTATGGGAAAGAGCATGAACCACGTCGTCTCGCCGCCGCGCCAGCCTGCGCGTTCCCAGCCGCCTTCTGGCGGTCCTTCGTGGTGCTCGTGGTGTCCGTGGTCGTCATGGTCATCCTCCTCTTGTGTGTGTCCGCCGTCGGCGAGCTTTTCCGCTTCCGTCGCACCCTCCGGCGTGTAGTGTTCTTCCTTCGTACCCCAGTAGCCGCCTAAGTCGGCGTCGACGACGGGCTTGGCGTCGTGTTCGTCCTCCGACTCGAAGAACGCCTGATAGATTACGGGCCAGAAGTAGGCGATGTTGAGGACTCCCGAGACGACGAGAGCGACCGCAAAAATCGCCAAGTTCGCCTCGAACGCGCCTATCATGAGGTACCACTTGCTCACGAAGCCGACCAACAGCGGCAGTCCTGCCATGCCGAACGCCGCGACAGCGAAGGCGGTCATGGTGAGCGGCATGCGCTTACCGATACCTGCCATCTTTGAGATATGGTCTGTGTGCGTCTCGACGTGTATCGCGCCGGCGCACATGAACAGCGTGAGCTTCATGAACGCGTGCGCGGGGATGTGTAGCAGACCGCCTATCAGACCGTGCGGCACCAAGAGTGCGACGCCCATGACGATGTAAGACAGCTGCGCCGCCGTCGAGTAAGCGAGACGTTGCTTCAGATGGTCTTTCTTGAGCGCGATGAGCGACGCGAGTATGAACGTCGCGGCGGCGAACGACGCGAGGACGACGCCCAGACCGAGTTCGGAGACGCCCGCCGGTCCGAATACGTCGATGATGGTGCGCGAGACACCGAACGCGCCCGACTTGACGACCGCGACGGCGTGCAGGAGACCCGAGACGGGCGTCGGCGCGACCATCGCGTCGGGGAGCCACGAATGTACGGGCATGACCGCCGCCTTGACAGCGAATCCGCCCGCGAGTAGGACGAACGCGACGCTCGCCATACCTGTGTCGTCGGTGATTCCTGCGATACCCCCCGGCTCGAAAGCCGTCGTTCCGGTCATCCAGAAGACGAGAACCGCGCCCGCTAAGACGGCTACGCCGCCGCCGAAGGTGTACGCGAGGTACTTGCGCCCGGCGGCACGCGCCTCAGCCGTCTCGTCGTGCGCGACGAGCGGGTAGGTCGCTACGGTCAGGAGTTCGTAGAAGACGAAAAGGACGAGGACGTTCTCGGCGAAAGCGATACCCATCGTCGCCGTCAGCGACGCGGCGAAAGAGGCGAAGTAACGCGTCTGTCCGTGCTCGTCCAAGCCGCGCATGTAGCCGATGCTGTAGAAGCTCGTGAATATCCAGAGAAGCGACGCTAAGACGGCGAACAGCATCCCGAGCGGGTCGGCGCGCAGAGCGAGTTCGACGCCCGGCACGAGCGTTCCCATCCGTGTGACATAGACTGTGCCGTCCAAGACGCCGGGTATCATGCTCGCAACGATGCCGAACTTACCGAAGGCTGCGAGTACCGTCCAAGCCTCGCGGACGTTCGGTCTTCTGTACGACGCTACTATCAGGAACGTTGCCACCGCGGAGACGAGAACCGCGGCGAGCGGACGTATCGATTCTACCTCTGTCATCCCATCACCTCCTCAAGACGTAGGAGTGAC
>JAQZDD010000001.1 GCA_028751055.1 Euryarchaeota archaeon Ods04
GGACGAGTTCCGTCAGCAGGCGGTTCTCGGATACCGCACGGGCGAAGACCTCGGTCTGGACTACACGGCGGCATTCCGAGCGACACGCGACTACTTCGACGAACACGAAGACTGGTTCAAGGAGATAGTGGACGAAATCGGCGAACCCGTGCTCGTCGAAGTCATCCCTGAGAGGAAACATTACTGGAGCGTCAAGATAGACTTAGCCGTCATAGCCGGCGGCGAACCTATGGAGAACCCGACGGTGCAGATAGACGTTGAGAGCGCGGACAGGTTTGAGATAGAGTACTACGACGACGAGGGCGAACATGAACCCGTTCTGCTCCACTACTCGCCGTCGGGGAGTATCGAACGCGCCTTCGCCGCTCTTCTGGAGACGGCGGCACAGCAGGAGTCGCCGTCGCTCCCCGTCTGGCTCTCGCCGACACAGGTGCGTTTCGTACCCATCGGAGACGAACACGTCGAACACTGCGCCGACATCGCCGAGACGCTCTCCGACGCGGGTATACGCGCCGACATAGACGACCGCGACGAGACGGTCGGCAAGAAGATACGTAAGGCGGAGCAGGACTGGGTGCCGTACGTCGCTGTGGTGGGCGACGACGAGATAGAAGACGGAACGCTGAGCGTCCGTGTGCGCGAGGACGACGAGGAGATAACGACGACGCCGCTCGACCTCGTCGACGACATAGGCGAAAAGGTCGCGGGAATGCCGACGCGCGAAAGGTACACGCCGCTTCTTCTTTCGGACAAGCCGCAGTTTGTCTGACGGACGACCGCAGGCTTATTATCCAGCGTCACGAAGATGGAACGATGAAGAAGCTTCTTGGCATAGGCGGAAGCGACGACTCGCTGAAAGCTTTGGAGCACACGCTCAGCCGTGCCGCCGAGACAGGTGACGAACTCGTAGTGGCTGTGGTCGAAAACCCTGACTCCGCGCACGACGCCGACGAGGTTGCCGAGCACGTCAGGCAGAAGGTGGAGGAGCACGGAGAGGTTGACGCCGAGGTAGTCAGGCTCGAAGGACATCCGGGAAGCGCGCTCGTTGAGTACGCCGAGAGCGAAGGCTTCGACGAAATCGTACTCGGAGGGGGCGAGACGAGCGCGATGGGCAAGATACAGATGGGGCATATCGCCGAGTTCGTACTGCTAAACTCCCACGTGAACGTGAAGCTGGTGAGATGAAGATGGACGGGGAAACAGAGGGGACAGGGACGGAGGCGGAGGCAGAGGCGGAAACGAAGGTAGAGAAAGAGGTGGATACTAAGAAGAAGACGGGGATGGAGACAGAGGCGGAGACAGAGGCAGAGGCAGATACTAAGACAAAGACGGAAACGAAAGCAGAGGCAGAGACGAACACTAAGACGAAGGAGGCTGTATGAACGGCGAGAACGGAATCACCGACGTGTCGGGCTTTCCGGAGCCGCCTTTCGAGTTCGAGACGAAAGAGGGCAGAACGGTCGAGGTACGCGTATACAAGGACGAAGAGGGCGAAGAAAAAGAGGACGACGAGAAAGGCGACCGCGCCGCTCTGAGACAGATGTACGACGAGTTCGACTCCGCCGACAGGGCGCAGGGCATACCGCCGGTGCGCGAAGACGCTCTCGAAAGATGGCTCGACACGGTGCTCGAAGGTATAAACGTGGTCGCGTGGTGCGACGGCGACGCTGTGGGACACGCGACGCTCGTCGAGGACGAGAGGCTAGACGCACACGAACTCGCCATATTCGTGCTCCAGAGCTACCAAGGCGAAGGCGTCGGTTCGCGTCTCATGTACGGCACGCTTGCGCACGCCTACGAACTCGGCGTCCGCGACGTCTGGCTCACCGTCGAGCGGTGGAACCACGCCGCGATACGTCTCTACAGGAAGACGGGCTTCGCGGTCACGATGCAGGAAAGCTTCGAGATAGAGATGGCGACGCGGCTCGTGAAACAGACGTGAAGCCATAGCCGAGCACGACGACGCTCCCCTACCTAGTCTATCCTTCCTTTATCTCCGTGATGAAGCCCTCTATCGCCTCGACACCGCCGTCCGAGTAGATAGCCTGTCCACGTTCGAGGACGTGTCGCGTCTCGCCTTCTCTGGTCACGATACGGTATGTTATTTCGAAGGACTCGCCGTCGTCGACGGCTTCCCGCACGGCTTCCCGTACGTCTTCTCTGTCGTCGGGATGCACGACCTCTTCTCCGTAGAAGCCTTCACGCGCCTCCATCTCCGACGGCGGATAGCCCGTCAACTCCTCGACCTCGCCTCGAATCTCTTCCATCGTCCATCCGGGGTCGTCCCTGCAGCGGTACACAATCCCCGGAAGGTTGTCGATGAGCGTCTCCAGACGCCGTACGTGCTCCTTGCGCTCGGTGATATCGCGTCCCTCGGGCACGAGCAACGTCACTTCGCCGTCTTCGTCCGTGACGGGACGTACCGTGAAGTCGATTACAGCATCCCTGTCGGAGCCTCGCACTAGGACCTCTTCACGGTACAGTTCACCTTCGCGTGCGTGCTCGACGGCTTCACGTGTAGTCTCACGCGCTTCCTCGCTTGACCTGAACCAGTACGTGTCCCAGACGGACTTGCCGACGACGTCTTCTCTGTCAAGACCTCCGAAAGACAGTGCCGTCCGGTTAGCCTCTATGACCGTTCCGTCCGTCTCCATAAGACCGACGAAGGTGTACGTGTTGTTGAATATCGCTTCGTACCTTCTCTGCCGTCGCTTCTCGTCGGTTATGTCGCGCACCGTGCAGACGAGTCCACCCTCGTCTGTTACCGCAAGTGTGTGGTCCTCGACGAAGGTGCTCCCATCGGCGCGAAGCCCCGTCGTTTCACCGTGCCACCTTCCTTTTTCCTCTGCCTTCGGGATTACGCTCTCTCTAACGTGTTTGGCGTCCTGTTCGCGGTAGACGAGTTCCCAGTGTTCGTCTATCATGTCGTCGGGTTCGTATCCGTACAGGTCGGCGTAAGCTTCGTTGACGTAGACGAAACAGCCTTTGTCGTCGAGTATGCTGATGCCTTCCTGTGCGGTCTCGATGGCGTTCATCTGACGTTGACGTTCGCGTTCCGCGCGTCTACGTTCGACGGAGTTACGTATGCGGTTAGCCAGAATCTCGTAAGTTTCGGAGCCCCCTTTCTGCAGGTAGTCGGTGACGCCCGCTGAGATGGCGTCGCTCGCCACCTTCTCGCTCCCTTTGCCGGTGAAGAGGATGAACGGAAGAGCAGGGTAGTCGTCCCGGACGGATTTGAGGAACTCGATGCCGTTCGTGCCGGGCATGTCGTAGTCGGAGACGACGCAGTCGAACTCCTTCTCGGGGTCGGAGAGCCGCTCAGTGCCTTCGGAGGCGTCCGTCACGGACTCGATGTCGAAGCTTATAGCTCCGTCCTCCGTCTCGCGGTGGAGAAACTGCCGTGTCAGATCCGCGAGGTCGGGGTCGTCCTCGACATGGAGAACACGGACTTTCTCCCCCATAACGCGTACGATACAGAGAGGAAGGGTAAAACGTTTGTGGCAAAAACACCGGTCTCGTGGTGCCCTCGTCAACCCACACGCGAAGTAGAGAAAACGTTAGCTAAGTCTCGTAGACCGGCGAGGTGTCGACGTAGACGCGCGCTTCGACGACTGTGTCCGAACCGTCTAGGTCGAGAGCCGTCGTCGCCGGTACCTCCGTCTCGGTGCCGTCAAGGAGGGTGTACGTGACGACGGACTCTAAAACGAGCGTCGTCTTCTCGTCGCCAGGAGTTTCGTCGGCGATGTCGGCTTCGTAGACTCCCGTGAACGTGTGGTCGAGAGTCTCAATGTCGTCGAAGAACCCTCCTACGAACTCCGCGATACCGTCTGAACCCTGTATAGGCTCGAAGTTCCCCCACCGGAACCGCGAGTCTTCACCGAAGTAGTCCACGTACTCCTCGGCGCGCGTCCCGTCGCACGCCGTGTACATCTCCTTCACGAGTTCAAGACTTTCGTCCGAGCAGTCGATACGTGCGTCGTCGGCGATTTCCATCGTGCAAAGTCGGTGCTTTGCGTCCATAACGACACCGATATACGACGAACCTCCGGTGTAGGAAACGTGTCCGCGGTCACGACGGCAGTAGCGGTCGGTCAGGAACTGATGCTGAACGAGTTGCCGCAGTCGAGGCACGTCATCTCAAACGCCGGACCTTCGACGAGGTCGACACCGTGCCCCGTCTCCTCCTCGCAGTCCTGACAGTAGATTATCGACTCTATATCCTCCCAGTCGTGTTTCGAGTCGGGCGCGCCGAGCGCGAATCCGACGACGGTCTCGTCTTCTTCGCCCACCTCAGGGTCGTTGTAGCCCATCTGGAAGTCTCCCGGAGCGAAACGTATGAGTTCGCCTGCTTCGACGACGACATCTTCGTCGGGCGTCTCGAACGTCGCCGTTCCTTCCTGTACGTAGAAGACCTCCTCTTGGTCGTGGTGGGTGTGCATCCCGCCGGAGAACGACTCGCCGGGTTCGAGTTCGAAGTAGTTCATGGCGAAATGTTCGGTACCGAGCGCGTCCGACACAGGTCTTCGGACGGAGTGGACACCCATCGGGTTCAGCTCTTTCCTCACGTCTTCTATGGCTACCTTCTCCATGTTCCGAGGTGACGGGCAGACGAAGTAAGGCTTACGGCAACGTCAAGGAGAAGACCGTCTTTTCTGGTGCGAGAAGTTTTTCGGTGGAAAGAGATTTACAGGCGGCGTACGGTGCAGGAACGTGCGCTTAGGATACGTCTCGTTGTTCCTCGCCGCAGTCTTAGCCTTTGTCTCTCTGGTCGTCGGAGCCTTCCCCGACGACATTCTCGTTCTCGCAGGGGAGTCACTCGTGCCTCTCCTCGTGCGCGTCACGCTCGTCGCCGCTGTCGTCCTCGCCGTCTACGGAGCGTACCGTGTCGTCGTCTCGTGGGCTGCATCGACCGTCGAACGCAGGAGGCGGCAGAGCTTCGTCAACGCCGCGCGCCTCGTCGCTGTCGCGCTCTCGGTAGTGGGTGTGCTTGCGGTCGTCACTGAACGATGGTTGGGCGTTCTCGTCTCGTTCGGCGTCATAGGCGTCGCGGTCACTTTCGCCCTGCAACAGCCACTCTTCTCGGTAATCGCGTGGGTGTATATCACCGCAAAAGAGCCTTACACGGTCGGCGACCGCGTCTCCATCGACGGTACGAAGGGTGACGTCATCGGCGTCGACCTCTTCGTCACAAAGCTCTGGGAGATAGACGGCGAACTCGTCGCTTCACATCAGCCTTCAGGACGTATCATAACGGTGCCCAACAGCGCGGTACTTTCTTCGCACGTCTTTAACTTCACGTGGGAGGAGTTTCCTTACGTCTGGAACGAGATAGAGGTGCAGGTCGCATACGAAACTGACTTACCGTACGCGACGGAGACGATGCAACGCGTAGCCGACGAACGTCTGGGCGACGAGATGGAGTCACGTGTGGAGGAGTACAGGTCACTCGTCTCCGAGACGCCCGTCGAGATAGAGGTGCGCGAGCGTCCGTCGGTAAACGTCAGCGCGCGCGACTCTTGGATCGAGCTACGTCTGCGATACCTCGTGCACCCGAAGCAGGGTCAGCGTGTCAAGAACGAACTTTACCGCGAGATACTCAAGGAGTTCAACGAGAACCCCGACAGAGTCGCCTTCCCCGTCAGCAGGAACAGGTGACGGCAGAGGATTACAATCTCACATGTACGCCCTGTCCTCAGAGATGCGTCTCCTTGACTCCTTCTCGAACATCTCCATCCTGTCTGCGAGATGCTCGTAGTGCTGTCTGAGTTCGCGGGCGTACTCCTCCAGCGGCGCGGTGTCAATCTCCACATCGTAGACATCCTCGAACGCGTGAATCAGCCTCAACGCCGCCTCGACATCCTGCGCGGGCGGATGCACGGGTGTCACGAGCACACCGACCGAGAGCGACGTGTCGATTCCGCGCGCCACCAGGTCGGCGTGCACGCCTTCCAAGAAGCCACCGCCCATCGCCTCTAGCTCGTCCTCGACGCGCGGACGGTAGTCGTCGGTTGCGACGTAGTAGACGCCGTGCTGGTCTGGTCCGTGGGGTGCGACGATGCCTGAAAGCACGACTATCTCGTCTACTCCGTTGCGCTCAGTCCAGTCCATGACGGCGTCTGCGAACGGACGCACCGCGCCGAGCGGTACGAAGAGTTCTCCCGCCAAGACTGTGAGGTCGTGTTCGTCGGACGAAAAGAGACGCGTGTGGTGGCGCGGTCTGCCGTCCTCGAAAGGTGTTATCGACGGCAGGTCGTCGGTCTTGACGTGCCCCGTCTCCTCCAGACCGAGGTGCTGTACAAGGAAGTCGACGGCTGTCAGACCTGCGAGACCGAACTCCGACATACCGACGACGAGCGTCTTCGAGGGCTGTCCCTCGTGCTCTATCTCGAAGGTGGCTTTTTCAGGCTCCATGTTGTCTACTCAGACCCCGTGTTCTTGAATCTTCGGCGTTATTAGGCTCCGCTGTGTAGACGAGGTATGCGTAACCTGATAGTCGGATGCGGCTTCGTCGGAAAGCGTCTCGCGCGCGAACTCGTGGAGAGAGGGGAGGAAGTCACCGCCGTCACACGCTCGGGTGTGTCGCTCGAAGGCGTCGAGAGCTTTGAGGCGGACGTGACGGACGACGCGCCCGAACTACCCGAAGCCGACCGCGTCTTCTACCTCGTAAGCGCGGGAGGGCGCGATACCGACGCGTACAGGAAGGCGTACGTCGAGGGTCTGCGGAACACTGTCAACGCTCTGGAGGATACGTCGCTCGTTTACTCGTCGTCGACGGGAGTCTACGAAACGGACGACGGCTCCTGGGTAGACGAGGAGACGGAGATAGACGCGACGAAGGAACGGACTCACGTGCTTCTCGAAGCAGAGGAACTGGCGCGCGACTCAGGCGGCACCGTAGTCCGTTTCGGCGGTCTGTACGGCGAGGGACGTATCGGCACCAACCGTTACCTTGACGGCGCGACCGTAAAGGCGGGCTACCTCAACCTGATACGTGGTGAGGACGCCGCCACCGCACTTCTCGCGGCGGACGAAAGCGACGAAGACCTGTACGTCGCTGTCGATAACGAGCCTGTGCACAGACACGACCTGGCGCGGTGGATGGCGGAGAAGACCGGACGCGAGGTCGGAAACCTTGTTGAGGAGACACGGACGCCCAACAAACGTTGCTCGAACAAACGTCTGCGCTCGACAGGATGGACGCCCGAGTATCCGACGTACAGAGAAGGATACGCGCCGTTTCTGTAACCGCAGTCCTCGACAGAGTCGGTTGAGAAAGCTTGCTTCGCTTCTGGTTCGACGCCGATTAAACAGTCGACGACCTCGTAAGAACTAATATCCGGGAGTGTGCCAGCCCGTATATGTCGAAAAAGAGGCTGTTTTTTGTAATCTTCCTTATGTTTCTTGTTCTGTTTAGCGGAGCTGCCGTCGCCGCCGAAGACGAAACGGCTGTCGAAACGACGGTATACGTCGGTGGCGAAAACGGTAGCGTGTACGCTGTCGACGCTTCGGACGGAACCGAGGTCTGGAGCATGGAAATCGAGGGTGCTGCTAGGATACTGTCGTCTCCTACTGTTGTAAACGGCACCGTGTACTTCGGTTCTATCGAGGAATTCGACGAAGATAGCTCCGACGACACCCGAAGTGAGGGAGATCCAGCGTTATATGCTGTGGACGCGGAGACCGGGGACGAAGAATGGGTGTTTACGGACACCGAAGGACCGGTTTTCTCATCACCCACCGTCGTAGACGGCAGGGTTTACTTCGGAGAGGCGAAAGACGCGGGCGGATTCGGAGGAGGAGTCTACTCCATAGATGCCGAAACGGGCGAGGAGGAATGGTCTCTTTCGGAGCCTATCGGAGACGTTACTTCTCGGCTTACGGTAGTAGACGGAAAGGTATTTTTCAACGACGCGGATGTACACGCTCTGGAAACCGAAGGAGGTCGACAGGTTTGGTCAGCGGAAGAGCATAGTATGACACCGACCGTGTCGAACGGTACCGTCTACACAGGAGATACCTCCGAGTTCGGAATGGGGGAAGACGGGATTGAGGTGGCTGAGGAAGCCGCTACTGCGTCTCTTGACGCGACGACAGGTGACTTGGTATCGGAAAGTTCTGTTTCCGAGGGCGTTTTCATCATGGTTTCTCCACCCACGGTAGTAGACGGAACCGTTTACGTGGGATACGTTGACTCGTTTGAGGGAGAGTCCGGAGTATACGCGTTCGATGCCGAAACTATGGACAAAAAATGGTCTAAACTCTTGGATAGCGACGTTGGCGAACTTCCGACACTATCGACCGCCTCCGACGGGATTATCTACGTCGGGGTGGGTGAGAGCCAGACTCCTTACGCATCCGTTTACGCTGTTGACTCAGAGACAGGTGATATAGAGTGGGAGAAAGACGACTTTGGTAAGGAAGTAACTTCTCCGACGGTGGCTGGAGACGCCGTATACGTTACCGATAACGAGACTCTGTATTCCTTGAACAAAAAGAGTGGAGAGGTGCTATGGCATAAGGAGGGCGAGTTCACCTCCACGCCGACGATCGTTGACACCCCGACTGACGGAGACAGCATCGATTCGCAGGTGATTTTGGGCACCCTCGGTCACCACGAAGAATGGGCTGAAAAGGCGAGTTCGGCTGGTACGGACGGAGAGTTCAGGAACCAGAGCTCGCCTGAGGAAGCTGGCGGGACTGAGGAGCTACCTGGCTTCGGGTTTGTTGCCACAGTACTGGCTCTTGTGACATCGGCGTTGTTCGCCCGACGAAGACCGGAATGAAAGAGAACTAAGCTTTGGGCAGGTTCACATCTCGGAACTCTACTGGAGCCGACTTGACACCAATTTCAGTCGAGAGGCGTAGAAATATATGGGGCAACGAAAAGTATCAGAACATACACAACAACGGCTTGCTTCCAGCTCACTTCGACGCCGATGTTACTGAGGAACTTTCTGCCGCGCGGTCTGGCTACGATACCGGTCACGAAAAAAAGAATTCCTGCCAGATAGTTACCTATGTACAGTTCTTCTGCGTCCATTATTTCAGTTAATATGACAGACGCCCCGATAGAGAAGTAGAACCAACCCAATGCCCACCAGACCGTGTTAGTCGTCGCTTGTCTTACTGTCATTCTGTTTTCGTCGAGTTTCAGACCTATTGAGTCCGATTTTTCCCTCTGAAGGAGTCCGTGGTTTTACAGGAACTCTTCGACGCCGTTCATCCGGTCATCTCTTCCTTCGCAGCCCAGTAGTATCGACCTCCTTGTTACGATGTACACCACCATCACCGGTACGTTGACTATCGGGACAGCACCCCACATGAAGATGGCACTCGGGAACCTCCCCACTTCTTCGCGCAGATAGATACGGTCTTCGGAGATCCAGTGCAGATATCTGAAGGGATTGTACCAAAATAATCCCAGTATGGGTATAAAAACTATAATAAAGAATATTATCAGGTCCAAATCTCGAAGAAGGGGATCATCCAGAGGATAGAAAAAGTAATCTACGAGCTCAGAATACATAATACCAATAGAAAATATTATGTTTATTATGAAAGTACGCCGAAGGATGACGTACCCTTTCGATCCATCCTGATCTTCGTCTGAGGTCATATGCGTAGATACCTCCGATACGTGACGGAAAAGACGGCTACCGCCACCAACGCCGCTACGACACCGAAGCCGGGGAGTCTCTCCTCGTCCGCTGGCGCGTCGTCTACCTGCCAAGCGAGACTTGGGTAGTCGTCCTCCGTGGTTCGCCACGTCTCCTCGAAGTCGAAGCCGTCCATGTTGTCGCGCGCCGCGGAGCCGGTCATTTCGTCCGTCGCCAGTCCCGTGCCTCCAGCTGACTCGTCCTGTCCCGTCGCTTCGATGTCCCAGTAAGAGGATTCGACTTCGCCGTCGGCGACTTCCTCATCTCTGTCCGGCAGTTCCTGTACATCCTCTCCGACCAGACCGCCGACGTTCTCGCCGCCCGTTACGGCTCCTGCTGCGTACGTCTCCTCAATAAGGAAGCCCGCGTTCGCCCCAAGCAGCCCACCGACACTCCGCTCGCCAGTGACGTCGCCCGTAGCGTATGACGCGTTCAATATACTGTTCGCCACGGGGGTATCCTCCTCAGCGAGGGCGATACCTGCGAGTCCGCCGACGTTCTCTTCACCCCTTACGTCGCCCGTCGCGTATGATTCGGTGACTCGCCACACAGTACCACCGGCGAGTCCGCCGACTCTAGTTTCGCCGGAGACATCACCCGTAGCGTAGGACTCGTTGATATAACCGAGGTTGAATCCAACGAGACCACCGACCGCACCTTCTCCGGAGACATCGCCTGTAGCGTAAGACCCGTTGACTCTGCTTCCAATCGCTGCGAGTCCGCCGACTGCACTTTCGCCGGAGACGTCACCTGTAGCATAGGATTCAGAAATTAATGGTATCTCAAAATCCACCGCGCTAAATAGAATGAGATCCATAGACCTCGTCCCAATCAGTCCGCCGACACCCTCTTTGCCCGTCACGTCGCCTGTGGCGTAGGACTTGCGTACCTCAAGGCTAGAACCGGCGAGTCCGCCGACACCCTCTTCGCCTGTCACGTCGCCGATGGCGTTGGAACCCACGACTGCGTTTCCGTGTCCTACAACTCCACCAACTCTTTCGACGCCCGTAACGTCCGCCGCCGATTCCGAAGCGTTTACCAAGGTGAGACTGTTTCCGACGACACCGCCGATTGTTTTGTTTCCGGATATCTCTCCGGATACGTATACGTCGGATATCCGTGTATCGGCTCCGAACGCCGTCCCCGCGAGACCGCCGACGTTTTCGTCGCCCACGACGTTGACGTTTTTGAGCCTGACGTCCTCGACCGAGCCGTTGACTACGGCTCCGAACACACCGACATCGCTCTCGTTCGGACGGTCTATACGCAGGTTCGAGATACTGTGTCCGTTGCCGTTGAGGCTCCCGCTGAACCCATCGATAGGACCCCCCGTAAACACACCCATCGGCTCGAAGTCGTAGCCAGAAGCGTTGATGTCGTCGACGAGGACGTAGTCGCCGTCAAGGTCTTCTCGGATGTCCTGTAGCTCCTGCGCGTTCGATATCTCTGTCGCGTCTTGCGCGGCGACGCCGCACGTGGAGAAGACTAAGAATACGAAAACCAGCAGCAGCCAAGTGACTAAAGTCGCCGACATGCGGTTTCCCATCGGGTTATCTATGCTTATTGAGCAAGGAACTTATATCTCCGCGTCTCTTGCTTTCCGGAGTGTTTCGATCAGCTTCTCGGATCTGAGTAATACTCGTGTAGCAACTACCTCATCTAATTTCTTTTCTCTTTGTGAAGTGACTTGATTCTTGAATGCCTCAACCGAGTTTATAATAGAATCTATCCTGTTATTCAAGCTCCTTTCATTCCGCCCCTCTTTTGCGTCGTCCCTTATTTCCTCTATCCTATCCAGTATATTATCGATTTTATTCCGTATTCCCTCCGATCTCCTACCGCCCCTGCCGTTTCCGCTACTTCCGCGTCCTCTGGAGGAATCGTCTACGTTCCTCTGTGTAAGTCTCCTAATTGTCTCAGCTTGCTGAGTAGCTCTTTCAAGCAGATCTATTTTGTTCTTCACTTGGATTCTGATTCTAATCCTGTCAAATCCTTCTTGCGAGAGGGCGGACAAAGTGACCTCTGACTCGGTAGATTCGTTTCCCCCTACTCCTATTTCAACATCAGCTGAACTCATTCTTTCCAACTCACCTATACCAGCCGATAGAGATATGTCAATGTCGGAGTCTATTTCGATTTTGAGATTTTCCGTTTTCCTTCGTCCTACATTCTCTATCGTGTACACAGCAGTCTTCTTTGTTCCTTTTATTACTTCCACGGTCTCAGGCCCGGATATAGAGAGTATGGCTGGGAAGTCCGCGTTTTCTATATCCGACAATACGTCTTCGGAAGCATCTAAGAACCTCTCCTCGGCGTCTATAGCTGATTTCACTACTGATAGGGCATCATCCATATCTATCCCTCCACCGACGAACAGAGAAACAGACAGACGCAGTCTCGTTCTCACACTTCTCACTTCGGATACGGCTGACCTAAAATTCCTGACGGAGACGGGGACTTCTTCGTCCAACTTCACGTCGGATTTGATCCCGTTTGTCGCCTTCATTAGGACACCTTCTCTTCTTCTCCTCTGTGAGAATTCCTCCGATAATTCCGGGAATCTCCTGAGTATCTCTGACCTATCTTCCTTTTCAATAAGCCTTTTCAGTTTTTCTAAGTCTTTTGTCATCTATTGTTACCTCCTCTGGGTTATGGATTGGAGTATTGGATTTATTTCACCAATATCATTTTTTATGTCTTCAACAGCATTCTCGCTTACTGCTTGTGCTATTCTATCTATGGCTATCTCAATCCTCTCAAAATTAATTATGCCGTTCACTCCTAATACATGAACAAGCTGTATATCATTCAATCCTTTAGCTCCTATTATGGAACCAGATAAATCAGCCAGAGAATCCGCGCTACTCAGTAGCGCGGCATATGCCAGTATCACTGTGGCGGCAACGGCAGCCTTTTCAAAGCTAGGTCCGTCAACAATTAGAAGTGCTAATACTGTCAGTGTTATGCCCACAAAGACCCCTCCTACTACTGTCTGTCCGAAGTTAAGTAGGTTCAATTTCTCCAGAGTATCCTCGGCTTTAGTTTCTACTGCTCGTTGACCATTTTCTGAGAAGGATTCTCTTAGTTCAGATCCAGATGACGATAGTATAGATTCGTTTATATTATCATCCAGATCCTCCATTGAGGAGTTTATAACATTATCCACCCCGAATACCGGTAAGAATAAAAATACGTTATAATATGTTTTCGAGAGACTGAAGTTATTTCGCGTAGATTTGAAGCCTTCTCTGACAGTATTTATTTGCTCTTCTATCCGGTTAGCAGTTTCCCCAACAAAAGTCTCCGCCACGTCTTCGTTAATATCCTCGTCCAAATTTCTGAGGGAGCTTAAATCACCGAAGCTATCGGGGTTAGCTAGACTGCTAAGATTAATCGATGTGGTAGATTCAATTTCTTCAGTAACTACGTCGGCAATATCTTCAAGTTCCTCCGAGAAGGGGCCATAAAATCCATCTCTGTCTGCGTCAAAGGAACCACCCAGAATATCTTCCTCTATATCCTCTTCCAAGCTTATCAATTCATCTCTTATTCTTTCTTGTCGGGCTCCTGGGAGTGTATCTATACCCAGTATATCATCTCTGGCATCTTCAGCATCGTCAATAAAATCATCAATATACGGGATAAGATCATCTTTTATGAGGTCTTCTACGACACCTTTTGCCAAATCTATTCCTCCGGCAATATCAGCAGCACTCTCATTAATAGCCTTTCTAAGTATCTTAGCTCCGACTATCTGGACAGTAAAACTGAACGAAAATTCGGCTATTTCCTCGGCTATGTCTGGGCCCTGACCCACCGATTCTTTTGTTATTCCTTCGCTAAGTATCTGCCTTTGTACTCCCTCGTTGAATTGATTCTGTTTCTCTGGAGTTGCTTCGGGAAACTCTTCCTCTATCTCTTCAAGGAGAATTTCGGCTTCCTCATCAAGATTGTCAGCGTCGTCTCCAATAATATCACGAGCCTCGTCTCTGATGTCGGCTATCAGATCATTTTTGTCATCAACAAGATCCTCTATATCATCAAGCTGTGGCTCATTACCGATCTCCTCGCCCTCGCAGTCGTTGAGAGGATACTCCAGAAGCTCGGAATTCACGGTTTCGGGTGGATGTATCGCGCGGTTCACCCACACGTATCTGTCGTAGTTCACTCTGGTTGAACTCCCGCTCTCACGCCCCATGGCTCGGAACCGAGGTCCGACTTCGAATCCGCTTCCGTCATAGAATGAACTGCCCTCCTGCACGAAGCCCGTACCGTCATTGACATAGACGGTATATGTGTTAGCGTCCGCGTCAAGGACGATGCGTATCTGGTACCACTGCCCGTCTTGGAAGTTCCTCCCGTCTCCGAAGGTTCCTCCGACGGGAATGTCTGCTCCCCCGAACACGTTCCGGAAGAAGAGACCGTTACCGGCTATTCCGTTCGTGAAGGCACGGAAACCTGTTCTTATGCTGTCGGCGTCGTTGAAGAGGTAGGCTAAATTCCCTCCGGACTCATGTTTCCAGTGACAGTCTATCGTGACGCTATCCTCTGCTCTGAAATTGAAGTTTATGTCAATGCCACCATCGTCTTCTATTTCTAGCGAACACTCGGACTCCTGTGTGTTCGTGGATGCGCCTTCTTCATTCCAGCTGAAGTCACCGACGATCGTCCCGTCGGGCGGATCCGCTGGATTCGTAACGCGGTCGTCTTCTCCTAAGATACCTACAGATGGATTGTAATCTCCCTCGTACTTTTCTCCTCTGTCGTCAACAGGATACTCTTTTTCTTCTTTCTCCGCGATCACGGTAGGGGTGGCACCAAGTCCCGCAAAGCCGACCGTACCGGTGTAACGCAGGATATCTCTGCGATTGTACTGACAATCTTCTTCGTCATATTTCCTTGGCATGTGGTCAGAACTAGTGCCACGGGTATAAAAATTTCATTTCAAAAATGTCTACATGTTTAATGTAAGTAAACAAGAATTATTGGATCACTGATATTTCTCGGGTGAGCAGAGCGCGCGCCCAACAAACGTTGCTCGAACGAACGTCTGCGCTCGGCGGGATGGACGCCCGAGTATCCGACGTACAGAGAAGGGTACGCGCCGCTCCTATGACGTGACAACCTGCACGAAGCTTATTTTCCTCGGCTTCCATACACGTATGGGGGATAACCCAATGAAAGCATTCGTAATGAACGGCATAGGGGAGACCGGATTCGCGGAGAAAGAAGAACCACAAGCGGGACCGAACGACGCCGTCGTGAAGCCCACGAAGGGACTGGTCTGCACGTCGGACGTGCACACGTTACACGGCGCGATAGGCGAGCGCGAGAACCTGACACTCGGACACGAGACGGTCGGTGTCGTCGAGGAGGTCGGCGAAAACGTCGAGGAGTTCGAACCCGGCGACCGCGTCGCTGTCGGTGCCATCACACCCGACTGGGGTTCGGCGGCTGCGCAGGACGGACATCCGTCGCAGTCGAAGGAGCCGTTGGGCGGCTGGAAGTTCGCCAACGTCAAGGACGGCACCTTCGCCGAGTACGTCCACGTCAACGAGGCGGACGCAAACATGGCACGCATACCCGAAGACGTGACCGACGAGGAAGCCGTCTACATCACCGACATGATGAGCACGGGCTTCATGGGCGCGGAGCATGCCGAGATACCTGTCGGCGGCACCGTCGCAGTCTTCGCTCAGGGTCCTGTCGGGCTGATGGCGACGAAGGGTGCGGAGCTACAGGGCGCGGGACGTATCATCGCCGTCGAGTCGGTGCCCAAGCGGCAGGAACTTGCGCGCGAGTACGGCGCGGACGAGATAGTCAACTTCGAGGAGGGCGACCCCGTGGAGCAGATACACGACCTGACAGACGGCGAGGGCGTCGACTCGGCGATAGAGGCACTGGGAACGAGCGGAACCTTCGAACAGTGTGTGAAGGTCACCAAGGCAGGCGGCACCGTCTCGAACATCGGCTACCACGGAGAGGGCGAGCACGTCAACATCCCCCGCGAGGAGTGGGGCGTCGGCATGGCTGAGATAGACATCGCCACGGGTCTATGTCCCGGCGGAAGGCTACGTCTCGAACGCCTCCTGCGTCTCATAGAGAACGGCCGTGTCGACCCGACACATATGACGACGCACGAGTTCGGATTCGACGAGATAGACGAGGCTTTCCGTCTGATGGAGACGAAGGAGGACGGCATAATCAAGCCGCTGATACTGTTCGACTGAGGGCGTCTACTCTACTTTTACTACGTCTACTGGAACGTCCTTTCAGGCTCCCTTTCGGTCTCGGGAACCTTCTCGGCGTCTATCTCCTCGGCTATCTTCTCGTACCTCTTCATGTCCTCGTCGTCGAGCGACGGCTTCACCTTGTCGAGAGCCTTCTCGAAGTCGTCCTCCGTGATAAGGACGTTTCCGACCGACGTGTCTATATCCTCTGGGTCGACGCTCTCGATGAAGCTCCTCATCGCGTTCATGCTTGCCACACGTGTGAGTGCCTCTAAGTCGCTGCCTGTGTAGCCCTCCGTCCTTTCGGCGATGTCGTCTAAGTCGACGCCGTCGGCAAGCGGCGAGCCGCGTGTATGGATGCGCAGTATCTCGCGCCGCGCCTCCTCGTCTGGAACGGGAACCTCGACGAGAGAGTCAAGGCGTCCGGGACGCAGGAGCGCGTTGTCGATACGGTCGGGGCGGTTTGTGGCGGCGACGACCTTGACGTTCTTTAGCTCCTCGATTCCGTCGAGTTCGGTCAGGAGCTGTGAGACGACGCGTTCGGTGACCTGCGAGTCGAAAGAGCCGCCGCGTTCGGGTGCTATAGAGTCTATCTCGTCGAAGAAGATTATCGTCGGCGCGTTCTGACGTGCCTTCTTGAAGACCTCGCGTACGCCTTTCTCCGACTCACCGACGTACTTGTTGAGAAGCTCAGGTCCCTTGACGGAGATGAAGTTGGAGTTGCTCGCGTTCGCAACAGCCTTCGCAAGAAGCGTCTTGCCCGTGCCGGGCGGACCGTACATGAGTATGCCCTTCGCGGGTTCTGTGTTAAGCTCCTCGAAGACCTGCGGGTACTGCAGGGGCCATTCGATGGCTTCGACCATCTCCTGCTTGACATCTTCAAGACCTCCGACGTCGTCGTAGGTCACGTCGGGTACCTCGACGAAGACCTCGCGCATCGCACTTGGCTCGACAGCGCGCATCGCCGCCTCGAAGTCGTCGTCACGTACCTTGAGGTCTTCGAGCACGTCGGCGGGTATCTCCTCCTCCTCTATGTCGATACGCGGTCGGACACGCCGCAGAGCCGACATAGCCGCCTCCTTCGTTAGCGTCGCTATGTCGGCACCCACGAAGCCGTAGGTCTGGTCTGCGATGTCGTCAAGGTCGACGTCGTCGGTCAGAGGCATGCTCCGCGAATGTATCTGGAGTATCTCGAGCCTTCCGTCGCGGTCGGGCACGCCTATCTCGATTTCGCGATCGAACCTACCGCCGCGCCGCAGAGCGTTGTCGACCGCGTCGACGCGGTTGGTGGCTGCGATTACCATGACATCGCCGCGCTCCTCCAGACCGTCCATGAGCGAAAGAAGTTGTGCGACGATACGGCGTTCCATCTCGCCGCTGACCTCGTCGCGCGACGGCGCGATGGAGTCGATTTCATCTATGAAGATTATGGCGGGCGAGTTCTCCTCGGCTTCCTCGAATATCTCACGTAGCTGCTCCTCGGACTCGCCGTAGTACTTCGACATGATTTCGGGACCCGAGACGGTCGAGAAGTGTGCGTCGACCTCGTTTGCGACAGCCTTCGCAATCATCGTCTTGCCCGTTCCGGGCGGTCCATGAAGCAGGACTCCCTTAGGCGGCTCTATACCGAGCTGCTCGAAAAGCTCGGGATGGCGAAGAGGCAGTTCTATCATCTCCCGCACCTGTTCGAGTTCGTCGTTCAGCCCGCCGATGTCCTCGTAGGTCACGTCGGGCACGTCGCCCGTGCTGCCTTCGATGTCCGCCTCCGTCGCGGGTTCGGAGTCCCATTCGAGCGTCGTGTTCCTTCCGACGACGACAGCACCCGAAGGACTCGTCGACTTGACCACGAAGGCGAGCCTGTTGTTGAGCAGGCTGTGCTGGAATATCTGACCTTTCTTCACAGGTCTGTCGACGAGTGCCTCCTTGAGGCGTCTCTCCAGATGCCCCGGACTACCGCGTATCCTGACGGGCTGGGCGGGCGCGACGGTGATGCTGTCCGCCACCTCCGTCTCGATAGACGACACCTCAACCTTCTCGTCTATACGTGCGTCGGCGTTCTTGCGCGTCTCGCCGTCTATCGCAATAAGACCGCGCGGTATGTCGGCGGGTGCAGCCTTCGCAACCGCCTCCCTGTCACCCGATATCTCGATTATGTCCCCAGACGTTATGCCGAGTTCCCTCATAACCGAGTCGTTTATAGCCGCTATTCCCCTGCCAGCGTAACGCTGGTTGTCGAGTCTGCTGACCTTGAGATTGACTGACATAACTAACCAAGAGTAAGTAGAGGTTAATAATAAACCTTTCGGCAAAACGAGACCTACGGCGCACGCGGACACCGTGTCTCGCGTCCGTATCCGGAAAGCATTAGTTCGTCGGCACGTATCCGCGTCCAACAGATGCCTGTTCATCCTGACCAGTCCGTGTCGGTGCTAGTCGACACCCAGAACATGTACCACGCCGCACAGAACCTCTACTCGAACAACTTAGACTACTCGTCCGTGCTCGAAGAGGCGACCAAGGAGAGACGTCTGCGGCGTGCTCTCGCGTACGTCGTACGTACCGACACGGAGGAGGAAGAGACCTTCTTCGACGCCCTGACACGGATAGGCTTCGAGACGAAGGTCAAGGAGATGAAGGAGTATCCCGACGGCACGCGGAAGGCGAACTGGGACATGGGTATCGCAATCGACGCTATCACGTTCGCGCCGCATCTTGATGCCATGGTGCTCTGTACGGGAGACGGTGACTTCACGCGTCTCGTTCACCACGTACGCGAGAAGGGTGTGCGTGTCGAGATAATGGGGTTCGGGAGTAGCACGTCGCAGGAACTCATCGATGCCTCCGACGACTTCATAGACCTTCAGGAAGACCCCGACCGTTTCGTGCTCGGCTGACGCTCCTCGTCGAACCTTTCGAAGAACTCGGCGAGGTAGGCGTGTCGCTCCTCGGCGAGTCGCCGCGCCGTCTCGGTGTGCATCCCGTCGCGGAGGCTCAGGAGCTTTTCGCGTGCGTGCTCCGCTGCGGCGTCGAAGTCGTTGTAGGTGTCGGAACAGTCGGAGATGTCGGAGTCATCGGAACATCCGGATACGCCGGAGTGGTACAGGACACGCGCGACGCCTACCGCACCGAGCGCGTCCAAGTCGTCGGCGTCCGAAACGACGCGCGCCTCAACCGTGCGGGGTTCCGGTCCGGTCGAGTACCTGTGCGCCTCTACGCAGTGAACGACAGCGTCGCGTATCTCGTCGTCGACACGTCCGTCAAGAATGCGTCGCGCCTCCTCCGCACCCCATGCGGCGTGGTCGTCTACCTCGCCGCGCGCTTCCTTGGCGCGTCCGATGTCGTGTAAGAGAGCACCGAGCCTTACGACGCGCACGTCGGCGTCTTCTTCGCGCGCCAGACGGACGCCGGTTGTCTCGACACGTAGAGCATGCTCCCAGCCGTGTGCAGGGTCGTCGGCGTAAAGACGGCGTGCTTCGTCGCGTATCCTTTCTATATCGTCCGTCTCTCGTGTCTCATCCATCGTGTCCGCCTGTCAGTCCATACGTCCCGTCCTTTCCATCCCTCGCGTCTGTATCTTCGGTCCCATCCATCTTGTCGCCCCGTCGTCCACGTCACTCGGTTTCGAGTTCGTACTTCCAGCCCTTGTATCCGTCGTTGAGGTTAGCTACCTTACCGTCGAACCCCTCGTACGACTCTATGAGACGCGCCGCCTGCAGAGAACTCTGACCTATCGGGCAGACAACGACCACATCGTCGCTCCATTCGTGCTCCTCAATACGCTGTGTGAGTTCAGGGAAGGGAACGTTCTCCGCGCCGGGGATATGTCCCTCTCCGAAGTTTTCGGGATTACGTATGTCGATTATCTGTGGCGCGTCGCCGTTGTCTAACCTCTTCTTGAGTTCGTCGGGTTGTATCTCGTCCACCATCGTGCAGGACGTTGCCTCGCTGAAAGTATACTGTTTACGGAAGCGGCAGGTTTTGGCACCTGTCAGCCGTGCCTCGTCGCTCTCCCGCGCATCCGCCCGACGTTTTCCGCAAACAAAACCGATTTACTCGGTGAGGGCGTATACGAAACGATGAAACAGACCGAGGGGCTTTCGAGACGCGACTTCTTCAAGGCGGCTGTCGCTGTCGGAGGGGCAAGCGCGCTCGCGGCGTGTCTCGAACGCGAGAGCGTCGACGTTCCGACAGGAGGCGGCGACGTACCCGACAGACAGCACGACTGGAACGACTACCTGCGCACCGACGAACACGGCAACTTCCTGACGCCGCGTCACCACGCGCTCCTCTTGCTCGACTACACGGGCGACACGCCGGAAGTCGAAGACGACCGCGCGACAGTCGAGGAAGCCTTCGGTACGCTCGAACGCGCGTACGAATGGAGCCACGAAGGTCTCCTTTTCACCGTCGGCTACTCACCGTACTACTTCGAACGTTTCGACGAACCCCTTGACGCGGATATCGAACTGCCAGAACCCCGTCCGCTTGCGTCGTTCGAAAGTCCAGAACCCGACGAGGTAGACGCCGTCATGCATCTTGCGAGTGACCACGCCAGCGTCGTACTCGAAGCCGAGGAGGCACTCTTAGGCGAACGCGGAGAGGCGAACGGCGTGGAGATGGAGACGGACCTGCGCGGAGTCTTCGAGAAGGTGCAGAGGCGCACTGGCTTCGTCGGCGAAGGTCTTCCGGCGGAGAACCAAGACACGCGCGGTGTGCCCGACTCCGAACCCGTGCCCGAGGACTCTCCGCTCTACATGGGCTTCAAGTCGGGCTTCAAGGAGAGTCAGGCAACCGAAGACGACGTGACGTTAGGCGACGAGGGCGGTGCGTTCGCAGGAGGGACGAC
>JAQZDD010000070.1 GCA_028751055.1 Euryarchaeota archaeon Ods04
CCCTACAACGCCGACTTCGACGGCGACGAGATGAACATGCACGTCGTACAGAGCGAGGAGGCTCTTGCGGAGGCGGACGTTCTGATGAAGGTACAGGAGCATATACTCTCGCCGCGTTTCGGCGGTCCTATCATAGGTGCGATACAGGACCATATCACGGGGACGTACCTCCTGACGAACGAGGAACACCGTTTCGACGAGGCGACGGTGCTCGACCTACTGAGACAGACGAGCGTCAACGACCTGCCCGAACCCGCCGGCGAGGAAGACGGCAGTCCGTACTGGACGGGCGACGAGGTCTTCTCCGTCCTACTACCCGACGGCTTGGAGATGGAGTTCGCCTCGAACAGCGGCGAGACGGTCGTCATAGAGGACGGGACGCTTGTAGAAGGGACGATAGACGAGGCTGCTGTCGGCTCTTTCGTCGGCGAGATAGTCGAGACGGTTGCGAAGGTCTACCACGAGGACAGGGCGCGTCAGTTCATAGACGACGTCTCAGGTCTCGCCGTCCGCTCCATAATGCATTTCGGCTTCTCGTTCGGTATCAGCGACGAGGACCTGCCGCAGGAGGCGCGTGACGAGATAGACATCGCCATTGAGGAGTCGGAGCAGGAGGTCGAGAGGCTCATAGAGACGTACGAACGCGGCGAACTGGAGTCGCTCCCCGGACGCACCTTAGAAGAGACGCTTGAGATGAAGATAATGCAGGCTCTCGGAAAGGCGCGTGACGAAGCGGGTGAGATAGCCGAGCAGTACTTAGACGAGGAGAACCCCGGTGTAATCATGGCTGACTCGGGTGCTCGTGGCTCGATGCTCAACCTGACACAGATGGCTGGCTGTGTCGGACAGCAGGCTGTCCGCGGAGAGCGCATAAACCGCGGATACGAGAACCGCACGCTCTCGCACTTCAAGGAGGAAGACCTGAGTGCCGAGGCGCGCGGCTTCGTGCGCCACTCGTACAAGGAAGGTCTGACGCCCAAGGAGTTCTTCTTCCACGCCATGGGTGGACGCGAAGGTCTGGTCGACACCGCCGTCCGTACGTCGAAATCGGGCTACCTGCAGAGACGGCTCATAAACGCGCTTCAGGAACTCGAAGCGCAGTACGACGGAACCGTGCGTAACGCCGAGGACGACATCGTACAGTTCGAGTACGGCGAGGACGGAGTCGACCCGATGAAGATGCCCAAGGAGGAGACGGTCGACGTGGATGCTATCGTCGACCGTGTGCTCGACGCAGAGTTCGACGACGACGGTGCGAAAGCCGAGTTCGCGGGGGACGATTAAAATGTCTGAAATGAACGTACAAGGGAGACTACAGGACACCGACCTGCCCGACAGGATACGCGAGGAGGTCGTCGAAGCCGTAGAGGCACGTGACGAAGACGTGACTGAGGAACAGCTCGAAACGGTAGTGCGTACCGTATCGGAGAGATACGAGGAGACACGTATCGACCCTCTGGAGCCTGTGGGAACGGTAAGCGCGCAGTCGATAGGGGAGCCGGGTACGCAGATGTCGCTCGACTCCGAAGAGGAGGTTGTCGTTCGCAGGAACGGCGAGACAGACGTTGTCGAGATAGGCGCGCTCGTCGACGTAACAGTCGAGGAAGAGGAAGCCGAGAAGGTCGAAGTCGGAGACGGCTACGAACACGAGGTCGCGCCCGCCGACGGTCTCGAAGTTCTGAGCCTCCGCGCCGACGAAGGTGTCGAGTGGAAGCCGGTAGAGGAGGTCAGCAGACACGCCGCGCCCGAACAACTCCTGCGTCTCGAACTCGAAGACGGACGCGACGTGCGCGCCACGAAGTCGCACTCGTTCGTGACGCGCCGCGACAACGAGGTCGTGCCGATTGCGGGCGACGAACTCAAAGAGGGCGACTGGATACCCGTCGTAGGCGAGTTCAACGCGCCGGGCGAAACACGAGCCATCGGAGCTGAGTCCGTGGAGACTCTCAGTTACCTCCCCGACGAAGAGTACTGGTCTACCGACGCCGTCGCTGACGGCGGCGCGGTCACCGAAAGACAGGCTGAGAACCGTCTGCGTGCTCTCGAAGACGGAAGGCTTGACGAGGACGCAGTCTACCCCGTCGGCGGCACAGTCGGACTTCCCGCGCGGTTCCCGCTCGACGCCGAGACGGGCTTCTTCGTGGGCGCGTACCTCGCCGAGGGATACGCCGCCGAAGCTTACGTCTCGGTGTCGAACGTCGACGAAGCGTTCCTCGACCGTGTGCGCGGATTCGCCGACAGCTTCGACCTCACGACGCACGAGTACGAAAACGGCGAGTACGCGCGGGGGCGCGACCTCCGCCTCAACGGTAAGGTGGTCGCCGACTTCGTGCGTGGTGCGTGTCACGCGGGTGGAGACGCCGACGAAAAGCGCGTGCCCGGATTCGCTTTCGGCGCGCCCGACGTATTCGTACGCGGTCTTCTACAGGGATATCTGAGCGGCGATGGAAGCGTCAGCGACGGAACCGTACGCGCCTCCTCGACCGACTCCGCGCTCGTCGAGGACATCGCTCTCCTGCTTGCGCGTTTCGGCGTGCACGCGACGCTCTCCGAGACGGCTTCGTCGCGTACCATGCGCGTGCCGCGTAGCCACCTGCCTCGTTTAGCCGAACGTGTCGGTCTCGTCGGCGCGAAGGCTGACGAACTCGAACGTGTAGCGGCGACGGTCGACGAGGACGCGCCCGACCCGGCGGACCAGATACCCGCCTTCGGCGACGCCGTCGACACGGTCGCCGAAGCGGTAGGCGCGCCGGCGCGTGAGTTCAAAAGCGCGACCGACCGCCAGCGTATCGGAAGAAGACGCCTCGAACGTCTCGTCGAACGCGCAGACGAAGCAGGTGTTTCTTCGGAGGATATCGAGACGCTCCGACGCGCCGTCGAGAGCGACGTCGTCTGGAAACGTATCGAGACGGTCGAGACGGTCGAACCGACGGATGGCTACGTCTACGACCTCTCCGTTGCCGGACTCGACACGTTCACGACTGCGCAGGGAGTCGTGACCCACAACACGATGAACACGTTCCATTACGCGGGCGTCGCCGAAATAGACGTAACGCAGGGACTTCCGCGCCTCATCGAAATCGTGGACGCGCGCAAGGAGCCCGACACACCGATGATGACCGTCCACTTAGACGAGGAGCACGCGACCGACCGTGAGAAGGCGCGTGATGTCGTCTGGAAGATAGAGGCGACGACTATACTTTCGATAGGCGACATCTCGATAGACGTTGCGGGCATGGAGGTGCGCGTAGACTTAGACGCCGACATGCTCGAAGAGCGGAACCTCGAAGTCTCCGAGATAGCCGAGAAGATAGACGATGCTCTCGGCGTCGAAGTCACTGAGGGCGAGTCGTCTGTATCTTTCGGACCTTCGAGCAACTCGTACCGTGAACTCCTGCAGTCTGTCGAGGAGCTACGCGAGATAGTCTTCAAGGGCATAGAGGGCATCGACCGCGTCGTGATACGTAAGGAGGAGAACGACGAGTACGTCCTCTACACCGAGGGCAGTGAGTTCAAGAAGGTTCTACGTATCGACGGCGTCGACTCGACGAGAACGCGCACCAACAACATACACGAGATAGAGAAGGCACTCGGTATCGAGGCGGCGCGGAACGCCATCATCGACGAGATGACGAGCACCCTCGAAGAGCAGGGTCTGGAGGTCGACATCCGGCACATAATGCTCGTGGCGGACGCGATGACGACGACGGGCAGTATAGAGAGCATCGGACGCCACGGAATATCCGGCTCGAAGGGAAGCGTCCTGTCGCGCGCCGCGTTCGAGGTCACCGTCAACCATCTCTTGGACGCCGCGATACACGGCGAGGACGACGAACTCAACGGTGTGACCGAGAACGTCATCGTCGGACAGCCCATAAAAATCGGTACGGGCGACGTCGAACTCGTAGTCGGCAAGCCCGGTTCGAGCAAGTCGGAGTCCGACTGAGCGAGGGAGCATGTCTATCCGTCTTACCGAGGAGGAGATGCGTTACATGTCGCTTTTCGAGAGGATGACCGAGTCGGTTGTCCGTGACTGTGTCGAGCGCGACGAGACGGTCGTCTTCGTGGTCGAGAGCGGCGAGATGGGTAAGGCGATAGGCAAGGGCGGAGCAAACATCGACCGTGTGCGACGGAGCATAAACAAGAACGTTGAGGTCGTCGAGTACTCCGAAGACGAGAAGGCATTCGTCGCAAACGCGTTCCAGCCTGCCGTGATAGAGAACGTCGAAGTCGACGACGAGGAAGATGGCGGTAAGGTCGCCTACGTCGAGGTGAACGAGTCGGACAAAGGACTCGCAATCGGAAAGAACGGCGAGAACATAGAGACGGCGAAGCAGTTGGCGCGGAGACATTACGAGTTCGACGACATAGTTCTGAGCTAAGGACTCTCACGACCGCCACTGTGATAGCCAGATAACTTCGCCGCGGAGTTCCGAAGCCGGGTACGCGTCCAGAACACGCTCGACTGTCCGTACGGCTGTCTCGGGTTCGTCACGCAGGAAGAACGAATCAGTATATGCCACCACTCCTGCGTCTGTCTCGTGTGAGCCGAAGTCTTTCTTGTCGTGTGTAATTAACAGGAGGTCTTCGTCTTCACAGTACTCCAACAGTTCCTCGTCATCGGTCTCTTCGCCGAAGACTTCACGCGCTCGAACAACCCTGTATCCGTTCGAGCGAAGCACGGTGCAGAAGACGCTCGGTACGTGTTCATCGACCAGAAAAGAAGCTGTCATTGCTGGGCGCGCGGCGGCTCTAATGCATCCTCTGCGAGCCGCTCCTCGGCTTCCGTGTGCCGTCTCCGAACCTCGCGCACCGTCTCGGGGTTCTCGTGGTAGTACGCCAGAGCAGTGTAGACCTCGGCGAGCGATAAGCCGAGCTGGTCGGCTGTGTCGGCGGGAGAACAGCCGCCTTCGACGACGAGTTCGTGGACATGGACGACGCCGACACGGGTTCCCTTGATACGTGGGTCTCCGCTCAGCACGTTCTCGGTACGCACGATTTCGGTCATCGTGTGACGATATGGTGGGAACGATATTAAGCCTGTGGTCGCCCACCGCTCGGAACTGAAAGCTTGATACGCCTTCCCTGTCACGTCCTCTTTAATGAACCTACTCGAAGAAGCGCGCTCTGTGCTGTCCGAGGGACGCATATGCGACGGCTGTCTTGGTCGGCGTTTCGCCGCGCTGTCGCACGGTCTCACCTCGCGCGAACGTGGGAACGCGCTGAGCGTCGCCGTCTCGATGGAGGACGACGAGCCTTACGAAGACGTACCGCCCGACGACTGCTGGGTCTGTGACGGCGCGTTCTCGGACTTCGACGACTGGGCAGAGCGCGCCGCCTCCGCCGTCGACGGATACGACTTCAAGACTTTCCTCGTGGGAACGCGCGTTCCGCCTCTCGTCGAGGAGAACGAGAGACTTCTCGACGACCTGCACGGCGACGAACATGCCGCGTCTTTCTCGTCGGAGTTCAACCGCGAGGTCGGCAGACGTTTCGGCGCGCTCACCGACTCGGAGGTTGAGTTCGAACGCCCTGACGTGACCGTCACGCTCGACGTACAGCGCGATGCCGTCGAGTTCGAGATACGGTCGGTCTACTTCTACGGACGGTACAGAAAGTTAGAGCGCGGAATCGCACAGACGGAGTGGGGCTGCTACGACTGCGACGGAACGGGGACGCGGGACGGCGACGACTGCGAAACCTGCGACGGAACCGGCTACATCGTAGACGAGAGCGTCGAGGGGCTACTGCGTCCCGCCTTCGTCGAAGCTACCGACGGCACCGAGGCGACTCTACACGGCGCGGGACGCGAGGATGTCGACGCGCTGATGCTCGGCGACGGACGCCCTTTCGTCATGGAAGTCGAGGAGCCGCGCGTCCGTGATGTCGACACCGACGCTCTCCAGAGAGACGCCAACGAACGCGCCGACGGAAAGGTCGAGGTACGCGAACTCCGGCGTGTCGAAGGTACGGTCGTCGAGCGCGTCAAGAGCCTCGACGCCTCGAAACGTTACAGGGCGCGCGTCTCCTTCTCCGAAGCCGTCGCACAGGACGAACTCGACGACGCGCTC
>JAQZDD010000402.1 GCA_028751055.1 Euryarchaeota archaeon Ods04
TCCTCGCGTTTCTGTCCTATCTTCGTACTCAGTATGACGCCCCACTTGTCGGGGTCACGTTCCTGCGCGCGCGCTATCTCGGCGTAACGCTGTCTGATGAACTTCTCGCCGTCAACTTCGCGCACCTGGTCGTTGACGGGGTCGGCGACGACTAAGAGTTTGTCGGGATGGTCCATCGCCAAGCCGACAGGGTGGAAGTCGCCTCCGCCAAGGTAGAGCACCTGCGGTGCGTCGGGGACGACCGAGGTGTAGTTGCATCCGAGCACCTGCCCTTCGTTGTTGAGCCTGCTACCGCCGCCCGACGAGACGACATCGAAGCCCTCGTCCACGAGTATATCGCGCGCCTCCTCGAAGACGTGCGAATGTTGCGCCGTCGTGACGAGACAGACGGGTGCGGAGTCGTCGAGTTTCTCGGTCGCTTGGCGCGTTATTTCTTCGATGGGTGCGTCCGAACGCGACTCGACATAGAGAACGTCCTTCGAGTTCTTGATGGGTGAGTGCCCGAAATGGACGAGCATATCGGTGTTACGCATCAGCCACTCGTCAAGGTCACACGCGCCGTAGCAAGGGTCGCCCGAGACGTAGAACGTCGCGTCCGTCCTGTCTTCGAGCGTCGAGACGACCTCGGTGGCTCGACGTTTCAAGCCTTGCGGGAACTGCAGACCGACCTTGTCACAGCCGCGTTCCTCGATTTCGCCCACGACGCGGTCTATCTCGAAACCGAACGCCGACTCCTGTAGTTTCACGTGTGGTGCGAGGCGTTCGACGCGTATAACGGTTTAGAAAGCCGGTCGGAGTTTCTCGGAGGAAGTCGAAGGAGGCGACAGCGGAAGTGCGACGGACGCGCAAGGACGCGAAGCCTAATAGGGCGCGGTGCACGTTTACGACACATGAAGGTAGCCATCATAGGTGCTTACGGAAGCGCGGGTGTCGCCGTAGCCGAGGAACTTATCGACGCCGACGAAGATGTTGAACTTACACTTTTCGACGACGGCGAACCCGGAGGCGGTCTCTGCATCCTTCGCGGGTGCATGCCGTCGAAGGAGGTGCTCTCGGCGGCGGCGCACCGGTACCAAGCACGTGCCGACCACCGTCTCATAGGAGAGACGCACGAACTCGACTTGGACGCGATAGTTGAGACGAAGGACGAGCACATACACGGCTTCGCAGAGCACCGCAGGGGTGCCGTACACGGCATGGCGGAACGCGACAACGTCGAGTTCGTGCGCGACACGGCGCGTATCGTAGACGACACGACTGTCGAGGCTGGTGGACGCGAGTACGACGCCGACCGTATCGTAGTTGCGACGGGTTCTTCGGTCAACGTCCCCGACCTGCCCGGCATCGACGAGGTGGAGTACATGACGAGCGACGACGTTCTTGACGCGCGTGAGTTCGGCGAGACGGGCGTCGTGATGGGCTTCGGGACGACCGGAATGGAGATGGTGCCTTACCTCGCCGAGGCAGGCGTCGACCTGACCGTAATCGAACACGACGCCGCGCCTCTCGACTACGCCGACGACGAGTTCGGCGAAGAGCTGCTCGATATATACCGCGA
>JAQZDD010000181.1 GCA_028751055.1 Euryarchaeota archaeon Ods04
AGACGGTCGTAGACGTTGTTCCGGAGGTCGTACCCGAACGGGAACCAGACGTAGACGCCTTTGGCGGGGTACCGTACGTCCATTATCTTCGCCTGAAACAGGAGTTCGTTGTACCAGTCTGAGAACTCCTCCTTCGGCGGCAGGTCGTCGCTCATACACGTCCTTCTGTCGTGAGTCGCTTATAGTTTTATTTTGGTCGTCGGTTCTCACTCCCTCCGCTCGGCGTCCCAGTCGCGTTCGACAGGCGTCTCGCTCGCTCCGACGGCTCTCCGAAGCCAGTCGACCGCGGCGTCGAGCGTCTCGTCGTCCGTCGCCGTCAGCTTCAGACGGTTGTGTCCAGCCTCACGGTCGGGGTAGCATCCTGCGGTAACGTCGAACTTCTCTGCCACCTCCTCTAGGTCGTCGATGAGGTTCGCCTCGGGTTCGGTCGAGTACAGGAAACGCGAGACAGCGTCGCCGTTGAACTTCTCCGCGACATCGTCGAACATCGCCTTTAGCTCGCGCGGTATGCCCGGGAAGACGTAGACATTTTCAAGAACCGCGCCGGGCGCGAGACCTTGGCTGTTGAGAAGGGGACGCGCGCCATCGGGGATGCTCGCCTCCGCCTCGATATTCAGGTCAACATCGATGTCGGGACCTTCGTCTTCGAGCCATTTGAGCGTCCTCTCTATATCTTCGAGTGCGCGGTCGTCGACGACCATCTCGCGGTCGAAGGCGTCGGCGACAGCCTCCATCGTCACGTCGTCGGGCGTTCCGCCGATGCCTCCCGTCACGATTACGGCATCAAAAAGGTCGCTGTACTCGCGGACGTGCTCCGCGATAAGCGCGCGGTCGTCGGGAAGGACGAGTACGCGCCGTACGGAGACACCGCGCTCCGAGAGACGTGATGCGAGCCACGTCGCGTTCGTGTTTTCGGTGTCGCCCGCAAGGAGTTCGTCTCCGACGGTGAGGAGAGCGGCTTCCATGCCGGAAGGAGGAGAGGGAGGCGGTTAACGGTTTCGTCCCACCACAAAAACGCGGAACAGTAGTTTGGAAGCAAGACAGCCGTATGCGCTGACTGAAGCCGTCCGGTGCACTGAGGGTCAGAACTTTGTGTCCTCGGTGCGCGGTTAATGTACATGGGGAGGCTCGTCCGTGTGGTTTCAGAGTTGGGCGCGTCCGCGCCGGGTGTCGACGTAGGACTGGGGGAAATCAACAACATCCATCCCTCCGTCACACGAGCTATATGGTTCGTCGCAGGCTTCTTGATTGTTCTTCTGGTTGGATGGTACGTCATCGAACCCATCCTTGCAAGATACGTCCGCAGACGGAACGAGAACAACCCGACGATTCAGGAGGCTATCTCACGGCATACACGGCTTTTCTTCTTTGTCGTCGCCATCTTCGTAGGCGCGAGCACCGCGGGATACGGAGGATTCGTGAGCGACTCCGCGCTCATTATCGCCGCTGCGATGCTCGCCGTCGGTGTGGCGGCGCAGGCGGTCATCGGTTCGATAGTCAGCGGAATCGCGCTCGTCGCTGACCCCGAGTTCAGCGTAGGTAACTACATACGGTGGCAGGACGGCGAAGGCGAAGTTAAGTCGATAACGCTCCGTGTCACACGTGTTCAGACGCCCGGCGGCGAACTCGTGACGGTTCCGAACACCACGCTCACGAACAACGCCATCTTCCGACCCTACGGCGGGGGAGACTACCGTGTGGTCGAACGCGTGGGGATAGATTACGAGGACGATGTGGACGAGGCTCTGCACCAACTGGTAGAAGCCGCGAAAGAACTCGACGGAGTCATGGAGGAACCCGCACCGAAAGCGTACGTCGAGGAGTTGGGTGGCGACGCTGTGGTTCTGCGTGCGCAGTACTACATCGAAGAAGTACGCCAACGGGGCGTTTTGAGCGTGCGGTCCGAGTATGCGAAGACGTTGAAGGAGCGTCTCGAAAGGTCGGGTATCACAATAAGTCCGACTTCGAAACGTGAACTCGAAGGAAGAATCGAGGTAGACCGGTCGGAGAAGGTGGAGGAAGAGGAGAAGTAGCTACTGCGTCTCACTCACTCTGCCTGTCGCGCCGACTTCGAAAGGAAACAGCTTCAGAAGCTCGTTCTTCGAAACCTGCGTGTTTCCCGTGATGCTCCTGAGAACCTCGGTCTTCCCGTCGGAGTTTAGCTGACGAAGAACCTCCTCCACGGGAAGCGTCTCTCGGTTGTTGGAGTCAGCGGCGAGAGTCTTCTGCCGCGTCTCGGGAGGGAAGACGAGGTTGACGTGGTTCTCGCCGACGAACTCCTCGCCTTTCGGTATGAGACAGGCGCGCAGGCTTCCCGAACCCGGCTTTCCGACGACACGGTTTACGGCTATCGCGGGACCTTCGCGCACCTTGTCGGCGACGGCGTCGCGTTCGACGTACTGAGGCTTGTCGTGGTTGTCGAGTACGAATCCTTCGTCGGTGATGTTACGCGACCAGACGACAGGCACTACGTCTTCGTCCGTCTCGTCGGCTTCGTCGACAAGGATGTCGCGGTGCTGGTTCCAGACGAGCGCGCCCGTCTCTACCCCGTAGCCCATACCGAGAAGCGTGCGCGCGCCCTCGAAGGCGTCCCTCAGACGGTCAGCGTCCTCCGAAAGGATGGTGACGCCGTTCTTCGAGAAGACATATCTGTCGGAGTCGCCGCCCTTCCGCAGAACCATGAGCATCGGCGTCTGGTTCGCGCCGTGGAAGAGATGTGCGTCGTCGAGCGTCGAGAGATGGACGACCTCCGTCTGTTCGAGGACGTATTCGCGCACAGCCGAGAAGTACGCGCCGTTCTTGACCGACGGCGGAACGACGTACGCGAGCACGCCGCCGTCGCGCAGTACCTCTATGCCCTTCTGTATGAACAGCGAGTAGATATTGACGCGCCCGTACACCGACTCTGAGTAACGTTCACGCAGTTCGTCGTCGGGGTCGAACTCGAAGTAAGGCGGGTTTCCGACGACGATATCGAACTCCGCATCGGTCTCATGGCGGAGCGCGTCCGTCGTCTCTATTCGCGCCTCAGGGACAACGTCGCGTGCGACTCCGGCGACCTCGTCGTCAACCTCCCAGCCGACGAGTTCGGGGTCGTCGAGGCATTCCGACGCGGTGAGTAGAAACTCGCCCGTTCCGCACGCTGGGTCGAGCACCGAAGGGGCGTCGAAGGACGCCTCGGAGAGAAGGGCGTCGACGAGCGTCTCTCGGACCGAGCGGGGCGTGAAGTACTGTCCCATCTCCTTGCGTCGGTCGTCGTCGGCACTCCGGAGGAACTCGACAGTCTCGGACGTGAACTCGTCTTCGTCGAGCGTCATACAGACCTCCGTGGGCGTTCAGTAGACATCCTCGGGGGAGAAGACCTTCTCGCCGACGTTCTCTCCGTCAAGGGTGCGGTAGAAACACGAACGGTGTCCCGTGTGGCACGCGCCGACCTCCTGTTCTACGACGTAC